>NZ_JBBMGI010000003.1:0-221887 GCF_037908445.1 Corynebacterium sp. KPL2825
AGCTAAGCCTGCACACGCTGATGGTACTGCAACCGGGAGGTTGTGGGAGAGTAAGTCACCGCCGACACCAAACAACAAAAACACAACAAAATACAACAAAGAAGAGGACGGTATACCACCGCCCTCTTCTTTTTGCGTTTTACCAGCCCTCCCGGCCGGTGGAAGGCCTCATCTGCAAAGCCAGGAGTACGGCACTAGGGCGTCCGCGGAGCGTTCAGGAACGCAATGAGCGATTAAGCCTCCTAGTGTCCTTTTGCACGCTCGTACAACTGCGCGGCCGGTCGGCGGTGAAGAGTTGTGGGGCGTTACGGGGCAGAGTGGCTTTCCACTGTGGGTGGTCCTGGCAATGTATTTGCGTCTAGTAGGATCGATCGCCGTCTCATTGAACCGGTCTGGGCGAGCGTTTGGCCTAGCGCTGTATGGCTCACGCTGCGGCAGCGCAAGAGGATCTAAATTCCGGCTTTTTCGCTTGGGGTTGTAGAATAGGGCCGGTATTTCTGTGCTAGTTCCAACCAAGAAAGGGTAGGGCTGAATGTCGGAGCGCAATCACAACGGGCGAGGTGGACGTGACCGTAAGCCACGCAATAACAAAGGCCGTGATTTTAAGGGTGACTCTCGCAAGAAGAAGTCTTTTTCGCCGCAACGCTCCGGTTACCGTGAGGAACGCATCAATCGTCGCATGAGTGATCCAGACATCCCGGCAGAGGTGGATGTCAACGATTTGGATCCCATGGTTCTGCAGGACCTAAAATCGCTCTCGAAGGAGAACTCCGAGGCCGTCGCCAAGCATATGATCATGGCTGCGACCTGGATGGAAGACGATCCCAAGCTTGCCTTGCGCCATGCACGTGCTGCTAAGGACCGTGCCGGCCGCGTGGCTATCGCCCGAGAGGTCAATGGTATTGCCGCATATCGTGCTGGCGAGTGGAAGGAAGCGCTCGCTGAATTGCGTGCATCCCGGCGTATTTCCGGCGGGCCTGGGCTGCTGGCCGTAATGGCTGACTGTGAGCGCGGCTTGGGACGCCCAGAAAAGGCGCTCGAGCTTGGGCGCACGGATGAGGCGGCCGACCTAGATGATGAATCTAAAATTGAGCTAGCGATTGTTTTAGCCGGAGCCCGCTTAGATATGGGCCAAGCCGAGTCTGCCGTCGTAACTATCCAACGCGCTCATCCTGATCGCGATGCACGCGGTATAGGTGCATGCCGCCTGGCTTATGCCTACGCCAACGCACTGCTGGAAGCTGGCCGGAAAGATGAGGCCAAGGATTGGTTTGAACACGCAGTGTCGATTGATGAGGGCGACTGGACCGATGCAGCGGAGCGCTTAGAGGAGTGTAAGTAGTGACGGTTCTAAGCAAACACGATGCTCTTCTGCTCGATCTAGATGGCACCGTGTGGGAAGGCGGCCGCCCACTTTCTAACGTGGTGGACGTCATCAATACCTGTGGTGTGCCGGCGGTGTACGTGACCAACAATGCTTCGCGCAGCCCAGAAGCAGTGTCGAAGATGCTGGCAGATATAGGGCTCGAGGCGACCACGCAGCAGATTGTTACTTCTGCCCAAGCAGTCCTTCAATTAGTGGCGGATGAGGTGCCAGCCACCTCGAAACTCCTCATTATTGGTGCTGATTCCTTCCGTGATTTGGCCCGCGAGATGGGCTTTGAGGTGGTCTCCAGCGCTGATGACAAGCCTGCCGCTGTTGTGCAGGGTTTTGACCGTTCTGTTGGCTGGGAGCAATTGACTGAAGGGGCTCTGGCCATCCGCCAGGGAGCGAAGTTTTTCGCATCGAACCTAGATACTTCCCTGCCTATCGAGCGGGGATTTGCCGTGGGCAATGGTTCCCTCGTGGCCGCCATCCAGTCCGCCACCGGGGTAGAGCCGGTGTCTGCTGGAAAGCCTGAGCCGGCCATGTTTACTTTTGCGGCGAAGCAAATTGGTGCGAAAAAACCGCTTGCTGTAGGCGACCGTTTGGATACCGATATTGCCGGTGGTAATTCTGCTGCCATGAATACCTTCCATGTGCTTACCGGTGTTTCTGGGGAACTAGAACTTATTGAGGCACCTGTGGAGGCGCGCCCCAACTTTATTGGTGCAGGTATGCATGAACTGGCTTTGCCGGTCTCTGTTGCCCGACCTGGAGCACAGGGTGGATTTACTGCTCGGTGTGATGGACATGATCTTCTGCTCGAGGGCGGTGACGAAAAATCTACCTCCGTTCAGGCATTGCGCACCGTGTTGGAAGTTGCATGGGCCATGCCGTCACCGCCCCGCTATATTCAGCCGCGAAGCGAGCGTGCGGAAAGGGTTGTTGCGCAATGGCGGTAAAGCCGCATGATTTTCGGGCTGTCAAGGAGCCGGCAGAGATCGATGCGGAAGTAGCAGAGATCCTTGGAGAAGACGCAGCGGATTTGGCCGCTGAAGTAGATCAGCTTGATCGCGCCCACAATGTGTTGCGCGATGCATTGCAGGAGAATTAATGCCCCCTCAACGTCGTAGGTTAGACGCGGAGCTGGTGCGCCGGAAGATTGCGCGCTCTCGTGAGCAGGCCCGGGAAATGATCAAGTCCGGCCGTGTCACGGTCGGTGGTTTCAAGGCACAAAAGCCGGCGTCGATAGTAGAACCAGAGGTCTCCATCAAGGTGGAGGAGTCCGAGGAAGATAAGTGGGCCTCCCGCGGTGCGCACAAGCTTTTGGGCGCCTTGGCTGCGTTCGACGTCGATATGAATGGTCGCATTCTTGATGCCGGCGCGTCTACCGGTGGCTTTACTGATGTGTGCTTAGAATACGGCGCGCAGGAAGTTCTTTCTGTGGATGTCGGCTACGGACAGCTGCTCTGGCGCCTCCAAAACGACGATCGAGTAAAAGTTCTCGACCGTACCAATATCCGGAATCTGACGCTCGAGCTTACCGACGGCCCTTGTGACGGCATGGTTGGAGATCTGTCCTTTATCTCCCTCCGGCTCGTATTGCCAGCCATTGTGGAATGCCTAAAGGATGGTGCCTGGTTATTGCCCATGGTGAAGCCGCAGTTCGAGGTGGGCAAGGACCGCCTTGGCAGCGGTGGTGTCGTTCGTTCACCGGAATTGCGCAAGGAAGTAACCAAGGAGGTCGCTCAGTTTGCCCTGTCGCTCGGGTTGAGCATGCACGGTGCTGTAGCGTCCCCGCTGCCTGGGCCAAGTGGCAACGTGGAGTATTTCCTGTGGCTGAAAAAGGACGGCGCGCCCACGGATCTGGCTAGAGTAGAAGAAATGATTGACCGTGCAGTCGAGGAAGGCCCGCAATGACCCGTGAGATCCTGTTGGTGCCTCATGCCAACCGCGAGCAGAACCTGCAGGCAACGTCGCGAGCAGCGGAGCTGCTACAAGATGCCGGGATTACTGTTCGAGTGTGTGCGGACGAGAAGGTCTTGCCTGGGCTAAAGCACGTCCCCCACACCGAAGACGCGGCTTCGGGGTGCGAATTAGTCCTGGTACTCGGTGGAGACGGAACCTTCCTCCGTGCAGCGGATATGGCACGTTCTGTGGATATTCCGGTGCTAGGAATCAACCTCGGGCATGTGGGATTTCTGGCTGAGTGGGAAGTCGAATCCCTAGATCAGGCCTTAGTGCGGGTCATAGACAAAAGGTACCGCATTGAGGATCGACTCACCATCGATGTCACCATCTTTGACGAGGAAGGAACCCTTCTCAATCGCAGCTGGGCTCTGAATGAGGCTTCGGTAGAAAACCAAAATCGCTCTGGAGTATTGGACGCAATTTTGGAAATTGACCGCAGGCCGGTGTCTTCCTTCGGTTGTGATGGGGTGCTCATCTCCACGCCTACTGGGTCGACCGCCTATGCGTTTTCGGCTGGCGGGCCGGTGCTGTGGCCCTCGCTCGACGCGATTTTGGTAGTACCGAATAATGCGCACGCTTTGTTTACTAAGCCCCTAGTCGTCTCGCCCAATTCTTTAGTAGCCGTTGAATCAACCATGCGTACAACTCCGGCGACCGTGATTTTGGATGGTTTCCGTGAGCTCGCCATGCCTCCAGGAGCTCGCGTGGAGGTAGTGCGAGGCGCGCGTCCGGTGCGATGGGTACGCTTGGATGACCAACCTTTTACTGACCGTTTAGTCTCGAAGCTGCGCCTGCCCGTAGAAGGGTGGCGCGGGCCGAAGGAGAAGTAGTGCTCGTCGATATTTCCATTAATGACCTGGGTGTTATTAGCCAGAGCTCCGCGGAGCTCTCTACTGGTCTAACCGTGCTTACTGGTGAGACTGGCGCGGGCAAGACCATGGTGGTTACTGGATTGCGGCTTTTAGCAGGTGGACGCGCGGATGCCTCCCGGGTGCGGGATGGGGCGAAGAAAGCAGCAGTAGAGGGGCATTTTTCCTCGGGGAAAGATTCTATCCGCGAGTTGGTCGAATCAGTAGGTGGGGAGCCCGATGAAAATGGAGAATACATCGTCTCCCGGACGGTTTCTGCCGCGGGCAGGTCGAGGGCCTATTTGGGTGGTCGGGCGGTGCCTGCGGCAACCCTAGGCGAATTTGCGCGCGAACTTATTACGGTCCACGGGCAAAATGATCAGCTGCGTTTGCTTGCTCCCGAGGAACAATTGGGTGCAGTAGACCGTGCGGATCCTACGTTGGCCGAGGTACGCCGTCGCTATACCGAGGCTTTTAAAAAATGGCGCCGCTTAGCAAAGGACTATAAGCGGCGTACAGAGCAGCGCCGCGAACTCGCGCAAGAGGTTGATCGCCTGCAGTTCGCGGTGGATGAGATCGACGGCGTTGCGCCGGAGCCGGGTGAGGATGAGGAGCTGGTGCAGCTGGTTCGCAAGCTGCAAGACGTCGACGGTCTTCGCGAATCCGCGGAAGTTGCACTGGCTTCTATCGACGGCACCGAGGAACTGGAAGAGGCTGCCTCGGCGTTGCTGGGCCGGGCGGTTTCGGCATTGGCGGGGACTACCGACAAGGAATTGGCCGCCTTGGGCGAACGGCTCAGTGAGATTTCTTCACAACTGGGCGATATTTCCGGCGAGCTGGGAGGGTATCTGGCCGGGTTGCCGGCGGATCCGCAGCTTTTAGAAAAGTCCTTGCAGCGCCAGCAGGAGCTTCGTACACTGACCCGCAAATATGCCGGGGATATTGACGGAGTTATAGCTTGGCGGGATGAAGCTGCAGCAAAGCTCGAATCCATGGATACCTCAACTGAAGCCCTAGAGGAATTGAAAAAGCAGGTCAAGGACGCTGAATCGGTGATGGTTGAGCGGGCTGGGGAGCTGACAAAGGGGCGCCGGCAAGCGGCGAAGGCTTTGGGGGAGCAGGTCACGCAAGAGCTGCACGGCCTAGCAATGCCGAATTCAACGTTGACGGTTGAGTTGACGCAGGCGAAATATTCTAAAACTGGCGCGGACGCGGCCGAGCTGCAGCTGAACGGAAAGCCGATCGCGTCTGCAGCTTCAGGCGGCGAACTTTCCCGTGTCATGTTGGCCTTGGAGGTGGTGCTAGCGGATGAGGACGGCGCCACCTTGGTCTTCGATGAGGTAGATGCCGGTGTGGGCGGACGCGCGGCGGTGGAAATTGGCCGCCGCCTGGCACGTTTGGCCGTGCACAACCAAGTTATCGTGGTAACACACTTGCCGCAGGTAGCAGCGTATGCCGATGCACACCTGCATGTTTCGAAGGAAAAATTCACTTCTGGTGTGGCCGAGCTTTCGCAGGACGAGCGCGTGGAGGAGTTGGCGCGCATGCTGGCAGGCTTGGATGATACGGAGACTGGTCGCGCGCACGCGCAGGAGCTTTTTGAGCGGGCACAGCAAGAAGCTTCCGCGCGCCTAACCCACTAGAAACAATAATCACGTCACAATAGGGGTCATGGCTCTGTTTTCCCGTAACCCCGAGCAGCCTGGTGCACTGCGCGATTGCACTCCGGGCGCTAAGGGGATGAAAAAATTTAGTGAAGGCGATGTCGCCGTAATTGATGCGGCTAATATCTCTCGCCACGAGGCCCAGACCCTCGTTGACCTTAAACCCTCCGCCGTGATTAACGTGGCGGAGTTTTCTACCGGTACGGTCCCCAATTATGGCCCGCACATTTTGCTTGACGCCGACATTGCCCTCGTTGAGGGCGTTGGCCAGTCCTTCGTGTCCGAGTTCAAGGATGGAAAGAAGGCGCGAATCGGGGAGGATGGCACCGTCTTTAGCGGTGATAAAGCTCTTGGCACGGGCCGCGTGGTTACTCGCGAGCGAGCAGAAAAGAACTTTACCGCGGCACAGGGTGCGCTGATTGACCACATGGAATCCTTCTTTGGCAACTCCATTGATTTTATTAACTCTGAGGGGCCGCTGCTTATCGACGGCCTCGGGGTTCCCGCTTCTGGCTCTGAGATCGCAGGCCGCAAGGTCGTGCTGTTTTCGCCAACAGACAGACACCGCGAACAGCTCAAGCAGCTGCGGAACTTTATCCGCGAGTATGAGCCGCTGCTGATTGCGGTGGGAGAGGCTGCAGATTCGTTGCTAGCACAGGGGTATAAGCCAGATTTCATCATTGGTGATCCCAATGGCGTCAGCGATGAGGCCCTGCGTTGTGGCGCCCGTGTGGTTGTTCCTGCGGATCCAGAGGGCGAGGTAGAAGGCCTTGACCGCATCCACGACCTCGGCATCGGTGCCATGACTTTTCCCGCAGCGACGCATTCAGGTACCGATTTGGGTCTGCTTTTTGCTGATTATCACGGCGCAGACCTCATCGTGCAGGCAGGCGGTGGGGTAGACCTTGATGATATTTTTGCGGATCGCACCAACCCGTCGGCGGTGCTTTCCCGGCTTAAGGCCGGCACCAAGGTGGTTGACGCGGATGCGGTGATTAACCTCTACAGTGCACCTTCGTCCAACCTTGGCTGGCTGTGGGCACTGCTGGGAATCCTGGTAGCCATTGCGGCGGTTATCCTCATTGTCGGTTTCGGCGGAAGTCAGGACTTTGCAAGTAACCTCAGCGAAACCTGGTCCAGGCTCTTTGGGGGCGCATAGAGCATGGCAAAGACTGAGCTAGTAGCAGGCTTGGGCTTCGGCGCCGCAGTAGGCGTGGCGCTGGGTGCCCTGATCATTGCTCCCAATCTGACCACCGTCATGGCCGATGATGATCCGATCCGTGAGGAGCACCGCAAGGTCGTCCAGGACAATAAGATTTTGCAGACCCAAAATGAGGCGAGCGATAAAATCGTGGCTGATTCCGGGGCGGAACTAGTAAACGGGGCATTGTCTCAGCGCCCCGTGCTCATCGTCACCACCGACGATGCAAATGGCGGAGACGTGGACGCAATCCGGAAGCTCTTGGAAACTTCCGGTGCCACGGAGGCCGGCGAGATTAAGCTGACCAAGGACTTTTTGCGCCCCGAAACTAAAGACAAGCTTTTGCCCATCCTGAAAGACACTGCGCCTAAGAAGGCAGATACCAAGGATCTGGATTCTGCGGGAGCGCTCAGCGGTGAGGTGCTCGGCACTGCATTGTCTATGGATCCTGAGAGCACGAAGCCCATGGCATCAGTACAAGAGCGTGCGGATGTGCTCCATAAGCTGCGCGACGAAGGCTTCATTGACTACGAGGATGGGACCATCGTTCCTGCCCAGGCCATTATCGTCGTCTCTGGCAATGGCCTGCGCGGCTACCCTTCCGATGCTTTGGCGGAATTTGTTACCGGGTTGGATGATGTCAATGGTTCTGTTGTGTTTAGCGGGCGTACCAAACAAACTCAGGACGATAAGGCACTTGCCCAGGTGCGCGACCAAGATGCGAAGCTGTCCACGGTCGATGGCACCGAGCGTGCAGTCGAGCGCATTGCCGTTATTTTGGCCACCGAGGAGCAGCTCGATGGTGGTCAAGGCGATTATGGTGCCACAGAGACCGCGGATTCTGCCCTACCGGGAAAGGAATAGCTCATGGCGCATGATTTCAAGGTGCTTGACTCGCAATTGCTTGTCGACGCCCCCATTCTCGCTCTCCGCCGCGACGAGGTTGTCATGCCCGGTGATGTTTCCGCCTTCCGCGAGGTAGTAGAGCACCTAGGCGCGGTGGCAGTGGTGGCACTGGACTCGGACGAACGCATTGCCATGGTGTATCAGTATCGCCACAGCGTGGGCAAGCGCCTGTGGGAATTACCGGCAGGTTTGCTCGACGTACGCGGCGAAGATGAGCTAACCGGCGCGAAGCGGGAGTTACAGGAGGAAGCTGGTCTGAGCGCACAGACGTGGTCAGTGCTGACGGATTTGGTAACTTCACCGGGGTTCTGCGAAGAAGCGGTCCGTGTTTTCTTAGCCTCCGACCTTTCTGAGGTGCCGCGTATGGAGGCTACCGGGGATGAAGAAGCTGATATGGAGGTTGCTTGGGTCCGGCTCGAGGACGCCGTCGACAAGGTAATGCGAGGCGAAATCGTCAATTCCATCGCCTGCAGCGGCATTTTGGCGGCTTATGCAGTGCTGCGCGGTGGCAAGGCGACCCGCAGCGTGGATGAGCCTTTCACGTTGCGGCCGACGTCGATGAGTGCCCGGCGCACGGGCGCGGACCTGAAGCAGCTGTGAGCGCGGTCGAAGATATAGCGCAGACGTGGCTTAACCATCTAGCGGTTGAGCGAGGCGTTTCTGCCAATACGTTGAGTAATTATCGCCGTGATGTTCGGCGCTATGTCACTTGGTTGGAGGACAACGGGGTAGAGGACCTGCGCGCGGTAACGCGGCCTATGGTGGAGGCTTATCTCAAGGATCTGCGGTCAAAAATGGCTGCGTCCTCGGCTAATCGTGCTCTCATCGTAGCCCGCGGGTTGCATAAATTTTCCGTGGCAGAAGGCGTTGTAGACGTCGATGTTGCGGTGGAGGTTACCCCTCCATCAACTGGACAGCATTTGCCGGAGACATTATCGGTGGACGAGGTCAGCGGCCTTATTGAGGCAATTCCCACTGAAACCCCGGTGGATGTGCGCGACCGTGCCCTGCTGGAAATGCTCTACGGTACTGGCGCGCGAATCTCAGAAGTAATCTCCCTAAACGTTGATGACGTTTCCTCCGCGCAAGAGGTAATCCACCTGCACGGAAAGGGCGACAAAGAGCGGATTGTGCCCTTGGGTTCGCATGCCCGCCAGGCCATTGACGCCTATTTGGTGCGGGCTCGTCCGGTGCTGAGCAAAGGCACAACGCCGGCGTTGTTTCTCAATACCCGCGGCGGAGCTTTATCGCGCCAAAGCGCGTGGGCGGTGTTAAAGACAGCTGCACAGCGTGTAGATCTGGGAAAGTCCATTTCTCCCCACACCTTGCGGCATTCTTTTGCGACGCACCTGCTTGAAGGCGGCGCAGATGTGCGCACCGTGCAAGAATTGCTGGGACATTCATCCGTGACGACAACGCAAATATATACTCACGTCACTGCCGACTCCTTGCGTGAGGTGTGGCGCACTGCTCACCCCCGTGCCTAAGAAAGGACATATATGTTTTCTACTCGTGTAGCCGGCGCGGTACTTTCTACCGCGTTGCTTTTCCCCGCGGTGGCGCAGGCACAGCTGCCACCGGAGGTAGAAGCCGCTATAGCCGCGCCTATCCCGGTTCCGGCCGGCGAAACCACGACCGTGAGCCTGCCAGTGCCGGCCGAGGCGAGCTACTCGGGTGATGGGTGGAACGTTTCTGCCTCTGGTACCTCTGCTACCATCACCGCCCCACCAGAGGGCGGCCAAATCTCTGTTCCCGTCTCCGCCCAGGGTATGAATGCAACTCTCACGCTGGTAGCCGATGGTTCGGTGGAGCAGGAAGACATTCAGGAAGAAATCGACGGTGCAGAGGGTGCTCCAGCGCCGAGCCCGGCACCGAATAGGCCGGATGACGGCGGCAATCCGCCGGCAGACAAGGGGGCCGAAGGTGGGGCGGAAAAGCCCGCGCCGGCGAAAGAGAACGAAAATCTCCCGGTAGTCCCAGGCGAAAAACCGGAACGTAAGTCGGCAGGGGAAGCCAACCTTGAAGGTGCGGAATACGTCAACCTTGAATCTCATATCGAAGGCAATACGATTACCGCGAAGATGGGGCTCAAGCAGGCCTACGACCTCTACCAGCAGTTTAAGGACACGGAGGAAAACGACGTTAAGCTGCGCTACCTTGATGGTGAAGGCAATATTATCCAAGGCGTAAAGCGCGACGTGGATGCTTCATCACGTACCCTCACTCTGACGTATCCAGAGGGGGAAGCGCCTGATAATCCCTTCATTATGCAGTTGCTGCGCAACGATGGCTCTGGTGCCGCCCTCATCGTCACTTTGCAGGACCCTAATTATCAATCTGCGTCAGAGAACCTCGATAAGCGGCAACAGGAAGAACCCAAAGATGATAATGAGAGCTCGCATATGGGCTGGATTATCGGAGGGGCAGCTGCGGCGATACTTATCGTTCTGATCGCTCTAGTGGCCGCAATCAAACGACGTTCTAGTCAACGCTAAAAGCTTGATATAAACTAAGTCTCGGTACCTTCTTGCTGTAGCGGGTACGCTTTAATGACAACGTTGTAATCAACCCTAAGCCAAGTGTCATGGTCCAGAACTTGGCGTCAAGGAAGCAGGTGTGACTGTGAGCGAAGAGGGTCTCTTTTCTGCCTCTGATGTAGAGGTGGGGCTGACCGGTCGTCCTATCCGCGAGTTGCCAGAACCCGCACCCTTGGAAAAGCATGGGCCGGCCACCATTATTTCGATGTGTAACCAAAAGGGCGGCGTGGGTAAGACCACCTCCACCATTAATATGGGAGCCTGCTTGGCTGAGTATGGCCGTAAAGTCCTCTTGGTTGACCTTGACCCGCAGGGTGCGCTTTCGGCAGGTTTGGGGCTCACACATGATGATATCGAGGACACTATCTATGACGTCATGCTCGATAGCCATACCTCTATTCACTCCGCTATCCAGCACACTGGGGTAGCAGGCCTGGATTTGGTACCGGCGAATATTGACCTTTCTGCTGCGGAAATTCAGATGGTCAATGAAGTAGGCCGCGAACACACGCTAGCTCGGGCCCTGCGCCCAGTGCGGCGCGATTATGACTTCATCATCATCGACTGCCAGCCCTCCTTGGGGCTGCTTACCGTCAACGCGCTTGCCTGTTCCCAGGGCGTGATCATCCCAATGGAGTGCGAGTTCTTCTCCCTGCGTGGTTTAGCGCTATTGACTGACACGGTGGAAAAGGTCTCTGACCGTATCAACTTTGATCTTGAGGTCATGGGCATCTTAGTGACGATGTTTGATCGCCGCACGAAGCATGCTCGGGAAGTTATGTCCCGTGTGGTGGACTATTTTGGCGATAAGGTCTTTGACACCGTAATTACTCGGACCGTTCGTTTCCCGGAAACGTCAGTGGCCGGAGAGCCGATTACTACGTGGGCGCCAAACTCTCCTGCTACGCAGCAGTATCGCAACCTGGCCAAAGAGGTCATTGAGCGCTCGACCGTTTAAGGTATCGTGACCCAGCCGGAGATTACGGGCTTTCGCATTGCACTGCGAAATTTTGAGGGCCCATTTGACCTGCTTTTGCAGCTTATCCAGTCCAAAAAGATGGACGTAACTGATGTTGCGCTTTCAGAGGTAACGGACGAGTTTGTCGCCTATACGCGGCAGCTGGGCGAGTCTGCGGATTTGGATGAAACCACTGATTTTTTGCTGGTGGCAGCGACGCTTTTGGACTTAAAGGCGGCGCGGCTCCTGCCTCGCGGTGATGTCGACGAGATTGAAGACTTGGAACTGCTGGAGTCGCGCGACCTTCTTTTTGCTCGTCTTTTGCAATATAAGGCCTATAAACTAGTAGCGGACCAATTCGCGGAGTGGCAGCGCGAGGCCCAGCGGAGCTATCCGCGGGCGGTAGCTATCGAGGAGAAGTTTGCGGAGCTACTGCCTCCTGTCTCCCTCGGCCATACGCCAGCCAGTTTCGCAGAGCTCGCCGCGGGAGTCTTCCGCCCAAAGCCGCCGGAAGAAGTGGCCACCGGCCACGTGCACTCCGTGGCGGTATCGGTACCAGAGCAAGCCGGCAAGATCCTGGAAACCCTAAAGCTACTGGGCGCCGGTCAATGGATGAGTTTTGGTTCCCTGACCCGCGATTGCACGGTTTCTATGCAAGTTGTGGGCCGTTTCTTGGCTCTTTTGGAGTTGTACAAGGCCAAGGCGGTTGACGCACAACAGGAAGAAGCGCTGGGCCAGTTGGACCTTTCGTGGACGGGTTTGGACGTTGACCCAGCGGTAGTTGCCGCCGCGAACTGGGACTAAGGACGCTGCTGGATAAACTTCAGCGTCTCGGGTGTCAGCTCGCGGTCAGAATAAACGCGTACGTCAGGCTCATCTGGGTTGTCCTCGGTGCCTACGCGGCGGCCTTCCCACACTTCTTGGAGTCCTTGCTTTTCAATGACCCGGATCGCTGCTGGGTGGTTGGTCGTCACTCGGGCGGTGATGGGGGATTCAGGATCAACCTGGTGAATGCTCTTTAGCGTCGCCGAAGTGATCTCTGTAGCAAATCCTGAGCCCCAGTGAGCAGGGCGGAGGCGGTATTTGATGTCCCAGAAATTTCCGTCTTCGACAAAAATGGCCCCACCAACTCCGACGAACTCAGAAGGATTATGGCGCATGTAGGCGGCCCATGGTCCAAAATGGTGGGCTTCCCACGACTGGGAGGAGGATTGCGCGAATGCACGGGTGGTGCGGATATCGGCAAAGCGCCCGTTGGGTCGGTGGCTCCAAATTCGCCCGTCGCTGTAGACCTTGTGGGTCTCTTCGATATTGGCAGCGGATAGTGGGATGAGAATGAGTCTGTCGGTGCGTGTAATAGTTTCCATGGCAATATGTTATCCGACTCACAATAGGAAGTGAAAGTGATTTAGGAAATCTCAGGCATCGTTTTACGCTGCAGTAAGCTTGGCTTCTATGGACCTTCCCCTCATCTCGCAGCTTCGTTCCCGCCTTGAGTCAATCTTGCTCGTGCTCGATTCCCCAGCTTCGGTGGAGTCCTTGGCGCGTGCTTTGGGGGCGGAAAGGGACGTCGTCAGTGATTGCCTGCGCGCTGTCCAGCGCGAGCTGAATGATCGTGGTTCTGGTATCGAGTTGCGCGAGACCCAAGAGGGGTGGCGCTTTTATACGCGTTCCGAAAACGCAGGCGCGGTAGAAGAATTCCTATTGGATGGCGCCCAGACAAAGCTCTCGCGTGCGGCCCTGGAGACGTTGGCGGTGGTAGCCTACCGCCAGCCCGTAACCCGCCAGCAGGTTGCCGCTGTTCGCGGCGTCAATGTCGATGGTGTTATGCGGACCCTAGGCCTGCGCGGATTGGTGCGGGAGCTGCCGCAGGATGATTTTGAAGGTGCCGCGCACCGCTATGAGACGACGGAATTGTTCCTCGAGTTATTAGGGATTGATTCTTTGGAGCGCTTGCCGGACTTGGCGCCGCTATTGCCTGACGTGGAGGCGATCGACGAGGAGTACTAGCGTGGGGTAAGATTGCCCAGGTAATTTCATATCTTCGAGAGAAAAGGACACGTACGTGACTCCTCCCGCTCGCCGTGACGGCACACCGGATAAGAAGCAGCGAGACAGTGACATCATTGTCTCTAATGCTAAGCCGGCCCGTCACCAGCATGTGTCAAAGAAAAAGCAGAAGGCTACTGCAGAATCCGTAGCCCGAGAACTGGGCGCCGATTGGCTGGTCGATGAAGACAAGCCTAAGGGGGAACGTCTCCAAAAGGTGCTCGCTAAGGCAGGCGTTGCTTCTCGTCGCCACGCTGAAATCCTCATCGATGCCGGCCGTGTTGAGGTCAACGGCAAGATCATTTCCAAGCAGGGCGTTAAGGTAAACCCCTCTGTTGACGTCATCCGAGTAGATGGTGTGCGCGTTAATGTCAACGAGGAGCACGAATATTTTGTGCTCAACAAGCCGCGCGGCATGCAGTCCACTATGTCTGATGACTTGGGCCGCCCGTGCGTAGGCGACGTGGTTTCGGAAAAGGTTGCTGCTGGCCAGCGTCTTTTTCACGTAGGCCGCCTCGACGCCGATACCGAAGGTCTGCTTATTCTCACCAATGACGGCGAGTTGGCTAACCGTTTGATGCACCCTAAGTATGAGGTGACGAAGACCTACCTCGCCACTGTTTTGGGTGAGGCCGATCGGAAGCTTGTGCGACAGCTCAAGGAAGGAATCGAGTTGGAGGATGGCCTGGCAAAGGCAGATTTTGCGCAGGTTGTAGATACCAACCAGGGATATTCTTTGGTTCGTCTTGAGCTGCACGAGGGGCGCAAGCACATTGTGCGCCGCATGTTGAAAGAGGCGGGCTTCCCCGTGCAGCGTTTGGTGCGTACCAAACTTCATACGGTGCAGTTGGGCGATATGAAGCCCGGCGGCCTACGTGCTCTCAATTCCAGCGAATTGACTAGTTTGTATAAGGCGGTGGAGATGTAATGATTTCTAATATGCCGAATCAGGGCCTCATCTTAGCTGTGGATGGCCCTTCTGGGACTGGTAAGTCGACCACGTGCCGCGCCCTAGCCAAACAACTCGATGCAAAGTACATCGACACTGGTGCCATGTACCGTGTAGCAACTCTTGCAGTGTTGCGTAAGGGAGTGGACCCTGCGGATACGTCCGCGGTGATTGCCGCTACAGCCGATCTGCCATTGGAAGTTTCCGATGATCCAGATTCCACCGAGGTTCTTCTCGGCGGCGAGGATGTCGCGCGCGTTATTCGGGAAGACGAAGTCACTCGCAATGTCTCCGCCGTATCTGCCATTCCGGAAGTTCGGGAAAACCTGGTAGCCCTGCAGCGCAAGCTAGCCCGCGAGGCACACCGGGCTATTGTAGAAGGGCGCGATATTGGCACCGTTGTGCTTGCTGATGCCCCTGCTAAAGCATTCATGACCGCCTCTGCTGAAGTCCGAGCCCGCCGACGTCAGGCGCAGAACGAAAGGGCAGGAATCGCTTCAGACTACGAGACGGTACTCGCAGACGTGCAGCGCCGCGATGCGGCAGATTCTTCACGCAAAACCTCGCCATTGCGCCCAGCAGACGATGCAACCTTAGTTGATACCTCGGATATGAGCCCTGAGGATGTCATACAGGCCTTGATTAACGTGGTAAAGGAGTCGGTCAATGACTAAGCACGATCCCCAGGAAGAGTCGGAGACTCAGTTCCATTACCCGGCCGGAAAGTTCGATGATGAGGTGGTAGAAGCCTCTCCTGGTTGGGCCGCTGATGACTTCAATGCCGAGGAGTTTGACTATGAGTTCGATGACTCGGAATTCGGCGAGGCCGATTTTGGTGAAGAAACAGAAGGGGAAGAGCCGCTAAGCGAAGAGGAATGGGAGGAACTCTCCCGTGCTTTTGGTGTTGAGTCCGATGATCACACCGAAGAAGCTCTGTGCACGGTAGCCATCGTGGGTCGCCCTAATGTGGGCAAGTCTTCTTTGGTCAATCGTTTCCTTGGCCGTCGCGAAGCAGTGGTAGAAGACCACCCGGGCGTTACCCGTGACCGAATCTCCTATGTAGCGGACTGGAATGGGCAGCGCTTTTTGGTACAAGATACCGGCGGTTGGGATCCGAACGTCAAGGGCATCCATGGCGCAATCGCTCGCCAGGCAGAGGTGGCGATGGAAACCGCTGACGTCATCGTCATGGTGGTAGACACTAAGGTGGGAATTACTGCGACGGATGAGGTCATGGCCCGCCGCCTGCAAAAATCTCCCGTGCCGGTGATTCTGGTATCGAATAAGTTTGATTCCGATAATCAGTATGCGGATATGGCCGAGTTTTATGCGCTGGGCCTGGGCGATCCGTGGCCGGTATCTGCTCAGCACGGCCGCGGCGGCGCGGATGTGCTCGATGAGATTTTGCGGGTATTTCCGGAAGAGCCGCGGCAGACCGCGATTACTTCTGGTCCGCGCCGCGTCGCTTTGGTGGGCAAGCCTAATGTGGGTAAATCCTCCCTGCTCAATAAGCTGACCAGTGAAGAGCGCTCCGTGGTGGATAATGTCGCGGGCACCACCGTGGATCCGGTGGACTCTTTGGTACAGCTGGATGAGCAGCTGTGGAAGTTCATTGATACTGCCGGCCTGCGCAAGAAGGTCAAAACCGCGCAGGGACATGAGTACTATGCCTCCTTGCGTACGCGCGGCGTTATCGATGCTGCCGAGGTCTGCATTATGCTTATCGACGCCTCTGAGGAGATTTCTGAGCAGGATCAGCGCGTGCTTAATATGGTGCTAGAGGCAGGCAAAGCCCTCGTTATCGCATTCAATAAGTGGGACCTCATGGATGAGGACCGCCGCTACTACCTTAACCGCGAGATCGATCAGCAGCTGAGCCACCTACCGTGGGTTACGCGTGTGAATATTTCCGCCGAAACGGGCCGCGCCCTGCAGAAGCTGGAACCTGCCATGATCGAGGCGCTGGAAAGCTGGGACCAGCGCGTGTCTACGGGTCAGTTGAATAACTGGTTGCGTGAGGCCATCGCAGCTAATCCTCCGCCGATGAAAAATAACCGCCTGCCGCGCGTTTTGTTCGCCACGCAGGCATCCACGCAGCCGCCGACGATTGTCTTGTTCACGACAGGATTTTTGGATGCGGCCTATCGACGCTACCTCGAGCGCAAGTTCCGTGAGCGTTTTGGCTTTCATGGAACGCCCATCCGCATCGCAGTGCGAGTGCGGGAGAGGCGCGGCAAGAAGCGCTAGCAGTATGCCCGTTACGCTGGGATTATAGCATTCAGGCGAGCGATTTTTGCACTGAAAACGGTGTGAGAATTAGCTCGCCTGTCCGTTTATGTCCGTTCATGTGGGGATCGATAGGATATAACCAGTTATAGATCCTCTCGTGATGGAAGGCTTTGTATGTTAGCCAGCGTAATCGCACCAGATTCAATTCTGGCCATCGTGCTCCAGATCATCATTATCCTTAGCGCCCTGCTCTTGGGCACTCGCTATGGTGGCATCGGGCTGGGACTAATCTCCGGCATCGGTCTGATGCTCATGGTCTTTGTTTTCGGCCTCGCCCCGGGCGAGCCTCCGGTGTCAGTGATGCTGACCATCATCGCAGTCATTGGTTGCGCGGCTACCTTGCAACAGGCCCGCGGGTTGGAAGTGATGATGCAATTTGCCGAAAAGTTCCTTCGCGCCCACCCAGAGCGCATCACCATCCTCGCGCCGCTTACTACCTGGTTCTTGACGGTCCTATGCGGTACGGGCCACGTGGTGTACACGATGTTTCCGATTATTGAGGACATTGCGCTGAAAAAGGGCATCCGCCCAGAACGCCCGATGGCTGTCGCCTCGACGTCGGCGCAGATGGGTATTACGGCCTCTCCAGTGTCTGTGGCCACCGTGTCCTTGGCGTCTATCATCGCGGAAAATGCCGGCGCTATCGACCACGCCTATTCCATCCCGCAGATCCTGATGGTGGCTCTTCCAGCGTCACTTTCTGGCGTCATTCTTGCCGCACTGTGGTCGATGCGCCGCGGCAAGGACTTGGACGAGGATCCGGCATTCCAGGAGCGAATGAAGGATCCGGAGTTTGCCGAAAGCATCAACCAATCCACTGGGTCGCTTATGGATGAGGAATTTTCGCCGGAAGCAAAGCGTGCGGTAGTTATCTTCCTCGTCGCTATCGCCAGCGTTGTCGCCCTCGGTGCCTTTGAATTCCTTCGCCCGCTTGTTCCGGGAGATGATGGCGAGCTAAGCCCGCTGTCTATGAACCTGGTTATCCAAATGGTCATGCTGGTAGCCGGCGCAATTATCTTGCTCAGCTGCAAGGCAGACCCAAAAAAGATCGCTTCCACCCCGGTGTTTAAAGCCGGCATGACCGCAGTATTCTCCGTGTTCGGTGTGGCCTGGATGGCGGATACCTTCTTCGAAGCCCATATCGACGCTTTGGAATCCAACCTGGGCTCCGTAGTGGAGGCCGCCCCATGGGCCTACGCCGTGGTGCTGGTCATCGTGTCTAAGCTGGTGAACTCGCAGGCCGCGGCCTTGGTTGCAATTGCTCCGATTGGCCTGCAGCTGGGCATCGACCCTGCCATCATCGTCGGTTTCTACGGCGCGGCCTACGGCTACTTCATCTTGCCCACCTACCCCTCGGACCTTGCCTGCATCGGCTTTGACCGCACGGGAACGACGCACATTGGCAAGTTCGTCATCAACCACTCCTTCCTGATTCCCGGCGCCATCTCGGTATTTACTTCCTGCGTCGTGGGCTCGCTCCTAGCGCAGATCCTGCTTTAATCCGACTCCCGTACCAGCACAAAGGCATCCGTGCGGTACGGGATGTGCAGTTTTTGTCCGGGCGTATATCCCAAGTGCTCGTAGAGGTACCAGTCCAGGTTGTGGGTCATGCGCTCATGGATGGCTTCGCCGTTGCGTAGCCAGTAAGACCGGGTATGCATTAGCTGGTGAAGTTGTTCCGGGGTAAGTTCGTGCTCCCAGGTCAGGCGGAGTTCTCGCTCTAAAGACCACGGCGCCGTATAGTCCGGGTAGAAACCCGGTTTATGTACATCGCCAGAGTGCATAATGCGAGAAAGCCGCAAAACCCATGGGTCGGCATTGACATCGAGCGTATTCCAGACCAAGAGGATTTTTCCGCCCGGCGCGAGGACGCGGTCAAGCTCTGCGCAGGCGGCTGCCACATCAACCCAGTGCCAGGTTTGGGCGAGGCAGGCTGCGTCTAAGGAGGCGTCGGCAAGCGCGGTGTTTTCGGCCGTAGCACGCAGGACCGGCAGGTGTAGACGGGAAGCGAGAACTCCCGCCATATCGGCGGAAGGCTCCAAGGCTATAACCCGCTCATTGGGAAGGGACTCAGTGAGCTTTCCGGTACCTGCACCTATATCAGCTACGGTGTGGGCAGGGGCGATAAGGGCAGTGACTTCGTCCGGATAGCCAGGGCGTACATCGTGGTACGTGCTAGCGCCGCGGCGGAAGGCTTGGGCGGAGGCGGTGCGTTGCGCGGCAGTGCGGAAACCGGGGCCTTGCTTCGTGGAGGCCTTGCGGTAGCTAGGAAAGTGACGGGGATCTGGGCGGCGAGTCGACATAGCTCATCTAACCTACCGCGAATTAGAATGGCTGCCTATGAGGACACTTCCCGCAGCATCAGATCCCAGGTGGCTGCTGAAGACGGTCTTTTCCCGCCCTGCTCTTACTGTGCCGGCAGCGCTATGCATGGTTGTGTCCTTTCTGCTTAACGCCACCACCCCAGTGATAGTGGGCCATGCCATCGATGAAGCCGTGGAGCAGGGATCCATCCACCGGCTGGGGCTATGGCTAGCGGTATTAGTAGCCGCATTCGGTCTTAATGCCCTAGCCGCCTGGTACGGGCGCGGGCTGAATGCCCGAGCCATGTTGGTAATTGGCCACGATGTCCGCATGGCCATCACGGATAGGATTCAAGACCCGCGTGGAATGGCGGGCAAGCCCCGCAGCGCCGGCGAGTTGCTGGCTATTGCCTCCACGGACGCTAGGCGGGTGCAGAATGCGGTGATGATGACGGTATTCCCCGTCGCAGAGATTAGCGCCATTGTGTATGTGGCTATCATGACCAGCCGCATCAATCTACCCTTGGGCATTGCCATTTTGTGTGGCGGCCCGCTCGTGGTGTCGGGCTCGGTGCGCGCGGCACAGCCACTGCGCGCCCGCTCAGGAATCCGCCAGGCGGCGTTGGCCAAAGCCAGTGCAATGGCCACCGATCTGGTGCACGGCCTTCGGATACTCAAAGGCTTGGGTGCGGTAGCAACGGTGAGTATGCGCTATGCCCAGGCCTCTGACACTGCCTATGAGCGAACGGTAGACGCCAATGCCTCCCAAGCGCGCCTCAATGCTGCTACGGAGATTTTGGGCTCGGTGTATGTCATTGCGGTGGGCCTTGGGGCAGGTGCGCTGGCAATGCATTCCACTATCAGTGTGGGTGAGCTTATTACGGTTATTGGTCTGACGCAGTTCGTCATCACGCCGATGACGATGTTGGGACGAAATATTGCCTCGCGCTGGGCAGCCGCGCAGGCAAGTGCTGCCCGCATTACGGACGTCCTTGCCGCTCCCAGCGTGGAAGGCAAGAAACCGCAGCTTCCGGCCCTCGCCCCTGGAGTGAGCGTGGTGGCCGAGCCTGTCCCAGGTGATCTAGTTTTTCTGCCGCGGGAGCGTTTCCTTGTTGCTCCGCACGATACGCTGCTTTTTGAGGGAACCGTGCAGGAGAATATTTCTTCCGATAGCGCGGTTGCCAAACGGGCGCTTTACACGGCCGCGGGGGAAGATATCCCGGGTGGTTTAGATCGCGAGGTGGGGGAGGGCGGCCGGAATCTTTCCGGGGGACAACAGCAGCGCGTGGCGCTAGCACGAGCAATTGCGGCGGACCCTGCGGTCCTTGTTTTAGCCGATCCCACTACCGCCGTGGACTCGGTGACTGAGCAAGTCATTGCGCAGCGGGTAGCACACCACCGCGGTATAAAGCCAACACTCGTTTATACCGCTTCGCCGGCATGGACTGCTATGGGATCGAGGCTATGATGCGGTTTCCTACGGCTTCTTGGCGCCAGGTGCGCGAAGAAATTAGCCGGCAACTTTCCGACGTCCCCGGTTCGCGGCTGCAGGCTGCCGTGGCCCTTGCCTTACTCACCGCGGGCGCAAGCGCCAATGTAGCGATCCCGATCCTGCTGGGAAAGATTGTTGATGCCGTCATCACCAAAAGCGCAATTTCTACTATTGGCCTTTCGTTGATAGTGGTAGCCGTCGTCTCCGCAGTGCTCTCCGCAGCGGGGTTCTTTCTTCTCTCCCGCCTTATAGAGCGGGTGATTTCGGCTTTGCGTGAAGACATGCTGTCTACCGCTTTGCGCTTGCCCACACATCGTGTGGAGGAAGCGGGCACCGGGGATTTGGTCTCTCGCTCTACCGATGATGTAGCAGAGCTCTCGGCAGCGGTCACCGAGACCGCACCAGTGTTGGCCAAATCTGCTTTTGCCATCACCACCACCGGGGTGGCGCTGCTTAGCCTCAATTGGCAATACATACTGGTAATAGTTGCAGTTACGCCGCTATATGTAGTCGCCGCTTGCAGGTACCTGCACCGAGCCCCTGGCCGCTATGCCGACGAGCGTGCGGCCATGGCTGAGCGCGCGCAGGCTTCTTGAGGCGATACGAGGGCGAAAGACCGTGCGCGCCTTTGGACTGGAAGGGCAGATGCATGCCGGCATCGAACGTGCCTCCGCGCAAGTGGTAAAGGATGGCTACGCAGCACGTAAAACCATGATGGTTCTACAGCTGTGGATGACTGGCATCGAGCTCACCATGCTGTGCTGTGGTCTTGGGGTGAGTTTTTGGGCGGTGCAAACGGGAGCACTCACGGTTGGCGCCGTAACCTCAGCCATGCTTCTGCTCATCCGTTTGCGGGGCCCACTCATGGGATTGATGCGGGTAATCGACACCGTACAATCCGGCTACGCCTCGCTGTCTCGCATAGTCGGGGTCGTCGTTGACCCGCCGCGGGCGGTGCCGGATTACGGCGCTCCAGCCCCATACGGAGAAGCCGAAATGCGAAATGTGAGTTTTAGCTACGGCAACGGTGGCTGGGCTGTACGAGACATCAGCCTCAATATTCCTGCCGGGCATACGGTGGCTTTAGTCGGAGCCTCCGGCGCGGGTAAGACTACCGTGGCCGCACTTTTGGCTGGCTTGCGGGTTCCTGAGGAAGGAAAGGTCTTGGTCGACGGGGTAGAGGTAGCACTTCTTTCGGACGCTGAGCGCGTGGCGCGATTAGCCATGATCTCCCAAGAGGTACACGTTTTTTCAGGCACCCTCCGCGAGGATCTTTCTTTGGCTGCCCCTCAGGCAAGCGACGCACAGATGCTTCAAGCACTCGACCGGGTGGGCGCACGCTGGTTTGCGCAACTAGACGAGGGCCTAGATACGGTTATCGGCTCACAGGGAGTCCAATTAGATCCTGTGGCGTCCCAACAACTCGCGCTAGCACGAATATTGCTTTTGGACCCGAAAATCGTCATTATGGATGAGGCCACTGCGGAGGCGGGTTCGGTGGGAGCCGAAGCCCTCGAAAAGGCCGCCATCGAAGTCACCCGTGGGCGTTCGGCGTTGGTCGTGGCGCATCGGCTCGACCAAGCAGCACGGGCGGATAGAATCATCGTGATGGATAATGGCCGCGTGGTTGAACAGGGAAGTCACCACGACCTGCTAGATTATGGTGGCCGTTATAAGCACTTATGGGACGCATGGCAGAAGGGAAGACAAGGATGAACGCGAGGTCACTTCGGGCCGTGCTCGGTGCGGTAACTGTGTGTTTCCTTGCCGCTGCTGGCACTTCGTGTTCTAGCGAATCAACAGAGTCCCCGCACGCGGCAGAGACCACCAACACCGTTAACCTAGGAATCCCTACCTCCGCACCCTTGAACGGCCCTGAGCCGGGCTCTTTTAGGACGATCAACCTGCCTTCCGGGCGTTCCTTTATCCTCAGTGTGCCCAAAGACTATTCTGGGGATAAAAAATGGCCTATCGTCCTCGCCTTTCACGGGTGGGGTCAGTCTGCCGAAAACCTCCGTGGTTATTCTCGTCTTGATGCTGCAGATGCCATCATGATTTTCCCAGAAGGCAAGAAAAAGGCGTGGAGCCCCGCTCCATATGCCAAGACCTCGACAACGGAAGATAAGAAGTTTGTGCGGGAAATAATTGATGCGGTCCGCGCTACTTACCGCGTAGATGATGGTCGAATTTTTGCCACCGGTATGTCTAATGGCGGCGGATTCGCTGCCTATCTGGCCTGCCAGATGCCCGATACCTTCAAATCCGTTGCCACCGTTTCCGCTGCCTATTATGAAGACATTCTGAAAAACTGTGCGCACTCTCCCGTCGGGCGGCTGGATATGCACGGCACCGTAGACCCTGTGGTGGGCTATTACGGAGGCACTCGCCACAAGACCAAGTACTACTCCGTGGAGTCCGTGCTGGAACAGGACCGCAAACGCAATGGTTGTTCGACCAAGGTCGATACCACCCGCTTGGTCAATAATGCGCTCGATATGAGGTGGAGTGGTTGTACCGCACCGCTCGAACATATCCGTATCGCCGGGGGTTCGCACGTGTGGCCTGGAGGCACGGCGGACGCGCATAACGAGGTAGGTAGGTTCTTCGCTACCGATCGCGTCTTAGATTTCTTCGGAATTCCTGGTCGTCCTGCCGGTACCGCACAAACCTAGCTCTGCTTAAAGACCTGAAAGGTAGCACCTGGAACCTTGCGCACCCTTTCCATGCAAATATCTGCAACGGTAGAAAAACCAGCGCGGTGAGCCGTGCTACGCGGGGAGGTAGGCTCCGGAATTTGCGCTAGATGGAAAGTCCTGGACCCCCCATCTTCGGCGTTGAGCTCTATAACCGCCTGCGCTGTGGTGCCGGACCCAGCAAAGAAGTCTAAGACGCGAGCATCCTTGCCACCACCAATGGACAGAAGGTGTTTAATCAGGCGTACCGGCTTTGGAAAATCGAAGATGCCCTCTATACCCATTGCTTCTTCCGCATCGCGTCGGCCGGTGCGGGTCACTCCAAAGCGCTCGCCGTCCAGGATCGAACGTGGGCGTGCTCCTACCTTCTGGTAGTTCTTGGTGTAGACAAACCCGCGACGGAAAACCAGCTCATCGTAGAACTGTTCCACCTTGTCGAGGCTCCATCGCCAGCGAGCGACCTTTTTCTTTCCCACCGGTTGGTCTGGCCAATACTCCTTTCCATCGGGCCCTGAAATAGGAAAATCTAGAGAAGGAAGGTACCCAAGGGTTTTAGAATCTAGGCGTACCAAGGAGTATTTTCCCTTGTCATCCTCATGGTTATATTTAGTGGAGGTATGACCTTGGATATCGATATTGAAACCGGGGTTGTCTGGAGTTCGGGCGTAACACAGGATGTATTCGTGCTCTACCACGGCGTATTTTGCATCATTTTTGCCAGTACCGGCCTTCTTCCAAATCAATTGGCCGGCAAAGCATCCCTCGCCAAACACCTCATCGAGCACCTTGCGGGTATTGGCTACCTCGTCTTCACCAATGGAGACGAAGATGAACCCCTCAGGGGACAGTACTTCACGAGCCAAAATTAACCGGGGGAGCATCATCGAAAGCCATTCCGAGTGCCATTCCGCATAGCTACCTGAACGCATCTGGCGACGTAAACGATAGTTATCGCGGTAGACGAAGTCTTTGCCCGTGTTATAAGGGGGATCGATATATATGACGTCGAAGACTTCCCGGCGGGCGGCTAGCTCTTTTAAGACTGGAAGGTTATCTGCGGCAAAAATCCTATTGAGGGAGTCACCCGGTGTACTAAGAGCAGAATCGAGCGGGAAATTCCGCGCCAAGGGCGTATGTGCGGCTTCTCGGGCTGCGTCTTTGCCTGGCCAAACTAAGCCAAAAAATTCCCCGCCCGTATCCGGGTGTGATGGGCGCGGTGGGTTAGCAGTAGCCATGGTGCAAAGCCTTTGTCAGGGGAGGAAACGTCAATATCGTCTAACGCTAGCATTCGCAAGAATCTGGGCATTTGGTATTAGCCAAAATGCTGCCGCTGCCTAATAGCATGGGGCTTTGGAGTGCGGCTAAGCCAGTGGCCTGACATGGTCGTCAGGCTGTGGGGGGCCTCCATTTGTCATTCTGAGAAGAACTCCGTTACAGAGCGGAATTGCTTTTGGTTTAGCGGAAAAGAATATTTGGTCTAGTGACTCAATCGCTCGATTTGGTGGCATGGAGCTAGAAGTATCGGTACGTTGGGATGTGTTGCCGGACACGGCAATAATTAGACAAAGCTAGAACTAGAAGAAAGGATAACCACATGGGTATCTTCGATAAGGCCAAGGATGCACTGAACTCCGACAAGGGCGAAGAGTTCACCGATAAGGGCTTGGACAAGGCTGCTGACGCAGCTAAGGGCAAGCTGGGCGAGGACAAGGCAGACCAGATCGACAAGGCTCGCGACGCTGCTGATGGCAAGCTCGGCAACGAGTAAATAGCGTTCACCTGCTAGACGGGTGAACAGTTAGTTTTTATTTTGGCCCCCAACCCGTCAGGGTGGGGGCCAAAATTGTATTGGGCTTGAACGCAGTGATCTGCAATAGGTCTATCCCAGTGATGTCACCTTTTTGTGGGTGAATTGAGCTATAAAATGGGCGAACCGGGCTGAATTTTTGCAGGAAATCGCTAGGATTATTTGTGTGAACAATCTTGAAGGCTCCGTCTCCCACGCGGGCTCCGCTAAGCAGCGCTTGCTGGAGCAGAGTGCTCGTATCCTGGCCAAGGGTGGGCGCGACGCTTTACAGGTTTGTGCTGTCGCGGAGCAAATCGATGTGCCAGTCGATGAAGCTAAGTCCTTTTTTGAAGACGACCACGACCTATATATTCAAACCAGCCGATTCCTGGATGAAAGAATCCGTGTGGCAGCGTTTAAGGCACTAGATAGGTTGCCGGATGATGCTGCGGCTATTGAGAAACTTCGTGAAGTAGCCAAGGTTTACTTTAACTTAGCTATTGAAAACCCGACCTATTTCGCTGCTTATAATAACTGTCAGACGGCGACGAGCTTTCCCAACTTTGAAGACGGCATTGAGCAGGCGGAAAGCTTCGACGCATTTCCTCCCATCTTCCGCTGGGTACTCGAGCACATGCGGGATGCGGCAGTTGCCGCACGGGGCGAGTTTAAGCACCGGCTGGTAGTTATCCAGTCGCTCTCTTTCTTGTGTGAGCTGCAGGGAATTACCCACTTGGCCACGTTTGGAATTATGCGACACCTTTCGCCGACGGCGAAGAAGCAGACCTTTAATGCTTGTCTTGAGACGTTGTTTTCCGGCTTGGAAATTTGCTTGCGCGACGGGCAGATAGCCCCCTTCGAACCAGAGGCGCTTTCTGGGGAACCGCCGGTCCCGTTTACTACTGCTGCAAAGGACATGCCAAAGTGCACGGCGGAGGAAAAGCGCGCAGCCATTTTCCGAGGTGCGGCGGAAGAAATCGTCTACAATGGGCTTCCTAATCTGCATCTGGGCTCAGCAGCTGCACGGGCGGGCGTAGATCTGCCAGATGCCGAGCATCTCTTTGACGGCGATTCTCACCTGTTGCGTGCTTTGGAAGAATCCTTGGATGAAGCTAATACGCTGGCAATCATGCGCCAAAACCAGGTTCTGCCTGAAGGCTCCCACGGACTTGCTTATATCAAGGCAACCGGCTTTGGGTACTTGGAATATGCGCTTGAGGATCCCATTGGGTTTGTTGCCCTCATTGAGGTCTCTAGCCGCTCAATCGTCCCCGTTTCTTTCGACGAGACCGGCGAAACTGAGCAACCATTTGATATGGGCAAGGCATTTACCTTCATCATGAATTTGGTGCGAGATGCCATTTCTGAGTCTAATGGACCACGTTCGCCGTGGATTCTTTTTACTCAGATTGCAGCTTTGTGGGCTTCCATCCACGGCCTCTCGCAGCTAAGTACCGTAGGGGCCTTGCGCTATCACTCGGCTAATTTCTACTTCAACCTGGCTTCTAAGGTGATGGATATAATCCTTCAGGGCATGGTCAATGTGCTCGAGCTAAAAAGGCCCGATTAGGCATATACAAGCAACAGGGGGATTTCAGCACTGGGGCCGCGTTTTATTAAAGCCAACCTTGTGCTTGCGCAATGGTCGCTGCCTCAAAGCGATTTTCAGCCGCGGTTTTAGCGATGAGCGAAGATACAATATTGCGTACCGTGCCATTGCTCAGGTGTACCTTGCGGGCGATCTGGTGAGTTCCGCTACCTTTCAAGACAAATTTTGCGACTTCCTGTTCGCGTGTGTTCAGTGGATTTTCCTGAATGAAAATGGTCTCTTGGGCGAGTGCTGGGTCAATGACCTTGAGCCCGGAGTGCACCCGCCGAATGTCTTCGGCTAGTTTTTCTGGCGGGGTATCTTTGACTACGAACCCGGAAACTCCGGTCTCCAGCGCCCGTTTCACGTAGCCACCGCGGCCGAAGGTAGTGACTATGAGGCTGCGGCAGCCCGTGCCTTGCAGTTCAGCGGCGGCATCTAGCCCGTTCTTGCCGGGCATTTCAATATCCAGCAGAGCAACATCGACGCTATGCTTGGCGACGAGCCCCGCAATCTCCGCACCCGTTGCACACTGTGCCACAACGCTAATGTCTGGCTCTGTTTCCAAGAGAGCAACTAGCGCGCCTCGCACCAATGATTGGTCCTCAGCAATGAGAACTCGAATGGTTTCAGGCATCGCCTACACCTCCGTCGGTGCTAAGAGGAAGAAAGTCGTTGTCTCCGTCCATAGTAACCAAGGCGAGCGTGCAGTCATTGCGGCGCGTAAAAAGCAGCTGCCCGCCAGCTTTTGTCACGCGTTTGCGCAGACCATTAAGCCCTCCTTGGGGACGGAACAGGCTTTCTTCTGCACCGAATCCGCAGCCATCGTCTGCTACCTGCAGTTGGTGGTCTGTCACTTGGACCCAGCAATGGGTGGCACCGGAGTGCCGGACCACGTTGGTGGTCAATTCGCGCAGCGCCCAGGAAAATTCGGCGTCATAAAGACCAGTGGCCTTGGTAGCCGAAGGCAAATAGGGCGCAATACCCGCGGTTTCGAGCGCCCTCCGAGCGGCGTGGATTTCGCCTTCAAAGGTGGGCATACGCATCCGAGTCACTGTGGAGCGGACTTCCGCCAGACCTCGGCGAGAAAGCTCACTTACCTCTTGCAGTTCCTGCCTTGCCCGCTGTGGATCCGTATCTATTAGCCGGCGCGCCAGCTCGGACTTAAGATTAATCACGGTAAGAGAGTGCCCCAAGAGATCGTGAACATCGGTCGCAATATCCTCGCGCTGGCGTGCCAGCTCCAATCGGCGTTCTAGCTCTGCGCGACTATCTTGACGCTGGGAAAAGGTGCCGAGCAGCACTAAAAATATTGGCCAAGCGAAAAGGACGATGAGGACCCAGCCGATATTTTTGGGCGTAAGGTACCAAGTGGCAGCAGCCACCACAGTCCCTGTAAGAAGGGTGAACGCTAAGCTGTGGCGCAAAGGAAGGTTAAAGCCGAGCAATGCCGCCAAGTACGGCGCAAAAATGACGGCAATGCTCCCGAAGAAGACAGTCGA
Organism: Corynebacterium sp. KPL2825; assembly: GCF_037908445.1. Classification (NCBI taxonomy): domain Bacteria; kingdom Bacillati; phylum Actinomycetota; class Actinomycetes; order Mycobacteriales; family Corynebacteriaceae; genus Corynebacterium; species Corynebacterium sp. KPL2825. The sequence continues at coordinate 28,100 of NZ_JBBMGI010000003.1, forward strand.
CAATACCGCGATGGCTGCAAGTGCAAACCAATACAGCCCGATTCGCTGCTCTACCCGCCATCCGCGGGGGTAGTAGCCTCCAGCGCCGAAAGCGAAGAAATAGACAAGACCGAACACTAGAGCGCACGAAAGGGCCCCGGTTTGATTAGTAAGGGTCATCCCCGGCGCGGCAAAAGTGCTCCCCAGTCCGGGAATGAGGAAGACTAACCACACACTGGCAAAAAGCGCACTTTTGAGGCTGAAACCGCGGAATGGCTCTCGGAGAGATGACATCAGCGCCGAGCTTTGTCGCGGGAGCGTAGCAGGAGACACGCGGTCAGGAAGATTGTCGTCCATACCGTGAAGTTTAGCCACGCCATCCACAACGGGTGCGTAATCGTGCCTTCATCCCCGTTGAGAAACTGGCTTCCTTCTGCCAGAGGCCACTGGGCTAGTACAGCTGGACCGAAAAGGGGAGTGAAGCGGCCCCACTCCATTAGCGGCTTGGTCAGCGGTGTGAACACATTCGCCGCGAAAAGAAAAAGAACGACAGACGTCGAGGCGATTGCGACGGAGTTGTCGGTGGGCAACGCCATTGCCCACACCAAGCCATAGAAGCCCAAGGGAATGGAAACTAGGAGGCAGGAAATGAAGCTTAAGATCCACTGGTGTGGCTGCATTTCCGCATGTGTAGCGGCGCCAGTCAAATATACTGCCGTAATGGGTAGCAGGGCTTGAAAGCCGATGGATATGAGGTTTGCCCATAGCAGCTGGCGTGAGCGTAATGGAGTAAGCGCTAGTTGGCGTGCCCACCCAGTCTTGGCATCGGTGACGGCGGAGCCAGCGGCTGCAACGGAACCAGCGACGCCGCCGTAGAGTGCCATGCTGATCATTTCTAAGGCAGCATAATTACCTCCTTTAAAGGGGGTATCGCCAAAGTCCATCATGGCGCCGAAGAGGAGATAGAAAAACACCGGCAAAATGGTGCTGAAAAATATCGGGGTGAAGTTTCGACGCAGGCGCAGCAGGTTATGGGCAGCAAACCGCAGGGTTCGTGCAGTGGTGGTTGCAGGTTTTATCGTCATGGGAGATTCCTTGTGCAAAGGTTTACTAGAAGTGGCTGGTTAAGGTTGGGGCGCAGTCATCGCTAAAAATGCGTCCTCTAAGGAGCGGTTCCGAATTGTGATGTCGCGCGCCGAGGTGTGGTTAAGGAGGTATCTTGCAAGCGCATCAGAGTCACTGGTTACCATGCGGGCGTAGTCGCCGGATTGGTAAATCTCGGCAGAAATCGGTAGCTCGTCTGTAGAGGGGACTGGCCCTGCGAACCTCGCCTCGACAATGCGCTGGGCCGAATGCTCGCGAAAATCCTGGGCGCTTGCATCCGCACGTAGTTTGCCTTCATGAAGGAGAATAATCCTTTGCGCAAAATTGTCCGCCTCCTCCAGATAGTGGGTGGCAAAGACAATAGTTCGTCCCAACTCTGCCTGGCGGCGCATGGTGGTCCAGAACTCGTGGCGAGCATTAGCATCCATTCCTGCAGTAGGCTCATCGAGCAAGAGAACGCGGGGATTGCCTAAAAGTGCGAGGGCGAAGCGTACACGCTGTTGCTCGCCGCCAGAACATTTGCCCACCTTTCGGTGAAGGATCCGTGTGAGGTCGGCTTGTTCGGCTATATCCCCGACTGGCAGGGGATGCGGAAAGGTGGCGGACATCATCTGCAGGGTGTCTAGGATTGTCAGTTCGGGTAGGAGGCCGCCGGTTTGCAATACGGCACCGATTTCTGAGCCTTGGACGGCGGCCCGTGGGGTGCGGCCAAGCACGGCAATGTTGCCTGCGGTGGGGGTGGTGAGCCCTAGGATGAGGTCAAAGAGGGTGGTTTTACCTGCACCATTGGTGCCTAGGAGCCCTACGATCTCGCCTTGGGAGATGCTAAATGAAACCTCGCTCAGCGCACGGACCGGCTCTGAGCTCCTCGTGGCGAAAGTTTTACTGACTCCGGATACTTTTATGGCTGGCGTGTGTTTAGCCCTAAGGTCTGTCGTGCTCATACCTAAAAGGTATTCGGGGCCAGCAAGAATGGTGAATAGGATCTGTCATGAAATTTTCATGACAAGTGTCATGGCGCGATAGGCTGGGTGAGTGCTTACTACTCTCGCAGCGGCCGCTGGGCTATTTGTGGCCACCAATATCGATGACATTATAGTGCTATCCCTCTTTTTCGCCCGCGGTGCTGGGCGCAAGGGAACAACTGCCGCGATACTGATGGGCCAGTATCTCGGTTTCCTTGGCATACTGGTGGCCTCTTCCGTTGTCGGATTGGGCTTCAACGCCGTTATACCGACCGATCTCATTCGCTACTTTGGCCTCATCCCGTTGTTGCTGGGCCTGTGGGCGGCGTGGCAGGCATTCCGAGGTGAGGATGACGATGAGGATATTTCCGGCAAAAAGCTGAGCACGCTGGCGGTCGCCGGAGTCACTTTTGCCAATGGAGGGGACAATATCGGCGTATACGTGCCCGTTTTTACTACCTCTACGCCGGCCGAAGTAGCAGTTTATTGTGCCGTCTTTCTCGCGCTTGTAGCTCCACTGGTTTGGGCGGCGCGGTTTGTGGCAACTCGGCCTGGAATAGCCGAAGCGCTGGAGAAGTGGGAGAGTGTGCTCTTTCCCGTGGTGCTCATTGCGCTGGGAATCTCGATTTTGCTTGCAGTATAAGAAAAGCCAGCACCGTGTAGGTGCTGGCCGCTATTTGTCGGGCTAACAGGATTTGAACCTGCGACCCCTACACCCCCAGTGTAGTGCGCTACCAAACTGCGCCATAGCCCGCCGTCGCACTGTGCGACTCATCTAGATTACATCAGTAGGATTCTACTGTGAAATTTGGGGTGTAACCTGCGTTAAAGCTCGCCGGTGGAATACACCCACGTACCGTCGAAGCGGCGGAACGAGGAACGTTCGCGCTGCGAACCGACAGCTGCTCCCTTATAAAACGCCTCAAATTCCACTACGCCGGAACTATCCATAAGGCCGCCGCCTTGGGTATCTAGGATATCGAGGCGGTAGAACCTAATGGGGGAGTCTGCCAAGTCGAGGGCCTCAGGTCGAGTGACAGGGTCCCACGTGCGCAGCAAGTACTCCTCGTCGCCGGTAACAAAAGCGCTAAACCGGGAGCGCATGAGCGCTTCTGCGGTGGGCGCATTGCTACCGGCATGGTACTTGCCGCAGCACTCGCCGTAGGAAAGGCCGGTGCCACAAGGACAGCGGCGCGAGGAGTCATAAGCAGGCATTAGTGTGCGTCCACGATGGTGACGTTGCCTAGCATGCGCTCGACATCAGTATCCTTCGCGGCAGAGTGCAAAATTGATACCTCTTCCGCTGAGAGGTTACCGGCGAGTTCGATACGGCGCTCGAAGCTGGCAGGGCCGGTTTGGATGATGCTCACATGGACGTCGTCAAGCGCGAGCTTTTTGCCAGCCTCCTTGATAGCTTGGGTCGACGCCGCAGCGAGGGCAGACATAAGAAGGCCCTCGGCGGTAAAACCCTTGCCCTTGCCGCCGTTCTTTTTAGTGCGGTCGGCGCTAAGGCTATGGTCATTGTGGCGCACGACCACGCCGAATTTGGTGCCGGTAGCCGGCTGCGCAACAGCGGCGTCGGTACCTACTTCTTCCGGCGTGTAATCGGGAACGATAAACTGCTCGGCCCACGCCCCGATGAGATCCGCTGCACGAGCGGCCGTACCTTGCTTGGTGAGCAGGTGGTCGGCCTTGTCGAGGGAGACCAAGGACTTGGGGTAGCGCGTGAGGAGGAAGATATTCTGCGCATTATCGATACCCACGGTTTGGTCGATGGGAGAGTGCAACACCATCAAGGGCTTGCGTAGCTTAGGCAGATATTCCTCGGGGTTGGTATCTGCCAAGTCCTCCAAGAACTTGCGGGAGATGATGAGCCCGCGGCCGCCGAGGACGACTTCTACTTCACCATTGGCGTCGACCTCGCCAATCTTATCCGCGTAGTGAAGCACGGAGTGGGCTGGATCAAACGGGGCGCCGAGGGTAGCTACCGCTTTGAGGGACTTCATGGTCTTAGCTGCCTTCAAAGCGGCGGCTCCGCCCAGCGAGTGGCCCATCAGCAATTGGGGTGCAGAATAGTGTTCCGTCAGCCACGCGGCTGCGGCGTGGATGTCATCGACGTTTTGGCTAAAGGTAGTATCGCCGAATTCACCGGCGGACTGGCCCAGGCCGGGAAAATCAAAGCGCAGCGTGGCGATGCCGAACTCGGTGAGCTGCTTCGCGGTGCGGGCGGCACCAGGGGTATGGCGGGAGCCGGCGAAGCAATGGGCAAAGATGGCGTAGGCGATCGGGGGAGAATCCGGGAAGTCGATGGTTCCAGCCATCTCAGTACCCCGGCTCGAAGGCAGCTTTACATTGACGGATTGCATGAGAACTAGAATAACGGGCCTCTTTCCCGCAATCCATACGAGGTTGACTACAGTCGATAGGAGCAATCCATTTAAGGAGGATGAGTCATGGGCGCGTTTGATTGGTTCTGGAAGGCAATGGGCTCGCAAAGCGAGCGTAATAATAAGAAATCCAAGGCCATCGTGGGTTCGGCAGACGAAGCTGCCCGGACATTGAGCCAGCACGATGACGCAGCTGTGGCCCAGGCCGCGCGCGATGCCGTTCAGTCCGGTGAGATAGTGGACAAGGCGCAGTTCCTCGCGGCCCTGGCAGTGGCCTGCGAACGCACCCTGGGCATGAACCCCTTTAACGTGCAATCACAAGCGGTCCTGCGCCTACTCACCGGAGACGTCATCCAGATGGCCACCGGTGAAGGCAAGACACTGGTGGGTGCCATGGCTGCCACCGGCTTTGCGCTGACCGGAAAGCGCGTCCATGTAGTTACCGTCAATAACTATCTTGCTGCTCGCGACGCCGAATGGATGCGCCCCGTAGTGGAGTTCTTTGGCCTGAGCGTTGCCTCGGTAACAGAGGGCATGACTCCGGACGAGCGCCGCGTTGCCTACGCACAGGATATTATCTATGCGCCCGTGAACGAGCTAGGCTTCGACCTGCTGCGCGATAACCAGATCACTGACCGTTCCCACACCGTGCAGGCCGCCGGGGATGTTGCCTTGGTGGACGAAGCCGACTCCGTCTTGGTAGATGAGGCCCTTGTGCCGCTGGTACTTGCCGGAAACCGACCGGGCGAAGCACCCACCGGACATATCACCAATGTGGTTTCCCACCTGCGCGAAAAGCTGGACTACATCATCTCTGAGGACGGCCGCACCGTTCAATTGACCGAAGATGGTGCGCGCCGTGTGGAGCAAGAATTGGGCATTGATTCGCTCTATTCCGAGGAGAATATCGGCACCATTTTGGTGAAGGTTAACCTTGCCCTGCATGCCAAAGCGCTGCTTATCCGAGACATTCACTACATTGTGGTTGACGGCAAGCTGCAGCTTATCGATGCCTCGCGGGGCCGCGTTGCCGACCTGCAGCGCTGGCCCGATGGCCTGCAAGCGGCGGTAGAGGCCAAGGAAGGCCTGGAAGTCTCTGAAGGTGGGCGCATTCTCGATACCATCACCTTGCAAGAACTTATACGGCGCTACCCACTGGTGTGCGGGATGACGGGCACCGCGGTGGAGGCAACCGATCAGCTGCGCCAGTTCTACGGTCTGCACGTCTCTGTTATTGACCGTAATAAGCCTCTGCAGCGGTTTGACGAACAAGACCGTATCTTTGCGACGGTCGAGGATAAATCTGCCGCTATCGTGGAAGAAATCGCCGCCATCCACGCTACGGGGCAACCCATCCTGGTGGGCACGCAGGATGTCGCCGAATCGGAGGATTTGGCAGATGCACTGGGCAAGCGGGGCATTGAGGTCAATGTCCTCAACGCCAAAAATGATGAGCAAGAGGCGCGGATAGTCGCCGAGGCCGGAGATATCGGGCGCGTTACCGTTTCTACCCAGATGGCCGGTCGTGGTACTGATATCAAGTTGGGCGGCGCTAGTGAGGCCGACCATGACGCAGTAGCGGAGCTTGGCGGCCTAGCGGTCATCGGTACCTCGCGGCACCGCACCGCCCGCTTGGACAACCAGCTGCGCGGGCGTGCGGGCCGGCAAGGAGATCCGGGGCTTTCCCTCTTCTTTGTCTCCTTGGAGGATGACGTGGTTCAGCAAGGCGGCGACGGCGAAACTGTCCGCGCCCAACCGGCCGAGGACGGACGTATCGAGTCCAAACGGGTCAGTGACTTTGTAGCGCACTGCCAGCGCGTGACCGAAGGGCAATTGCTCGAGATCCATGCCCAGACATGGAAGTACAATCAGCTCTTAGCTGATCAAAGCATCATCATTGATGAGCGCCGAGCCAAGCTTTTGGATACCGATCAAGCCTGGCAGGAGCTTTCCCAACGCGCCCCAGAGCGCGCAGCAGAGCTTGCGGAGGTTCCCGAGGAAGCTCGCGTTAAGGCCGCACGCGAAATCATGCTTTATCACTTGGACCTTGCATGGGCCGACCATCTGGAGCTCATGGACGATGTCCGTGAGTCCATTCACTTGCGCGCTATCGCCCGCGAGACGCCGATCGATGAATACCACCGCATTGCGGTAAGGGAGTTTAAGGACTTGGCCCAGCGGGCCGTCGAAAAGTCGGTGGAAACCTTCCACACAGTGCTTATCGACGCCGCCGGGGCGCACCTTGATGACGCCGGCCTAGCCCGCCCGAGTGCTACGTGGACCTACATGGTTTCCGATAACCCCCTTGCGGGCAAGGGAAATTCCGTGCTGAGCGGTATCGGAAACATTTTCCGGTGAAATAAATCTCCACCAAAGGGTCGCGGACCCAAATAAGTCGCTAGTATTGTCATAAGTAACTCGTAACTAATCCCCGGAGGTAACAATGAGCGAGAACACCGGAACCCCGGAACCACAGGTAGAGACCACATCTGTATTCCGCGCAGACCTGCTCAAGGAGATGGAAAACGGCGCGAATGGCAACGAGACTGCCGTTGCCGGTACCGATAACCTGGCAGAGGGCCAGGCACTCTTGGTGGTCAAGCGCGGCCCGAATGCGGGTGCCCGCTTCTTGTTGGACCAGGCGACTACCACCGCTGGCCGCCATCCCGAGGCGGACATCTTCCTCGATGACGTTACGGTATCCCGCCGTCACGCGGAATTCCGCAAGAATGATGATGACAAGTTTGAGGTAGTTGACGTGGGATCCCTCAACGGAACCTACGTGAACCGCGAGCCACGCAACTCCCAGGTGCTCGAGGTGGGAGATGAAATCCAGATTGGCAAGTTCCGTTTGGTTTTCATCGCTAACCAGAGCTAATTCTTTCGTAGACCAGCCGCGCTTCCGTTCGAGGAAGGGCGGTGTAGTCTACGTATGGCACGATAAGAACTTTTTTCAGGACCCCTAAGAGATAGACACAGTGAGCGCAGCAGATTCTTCGGCAGCAGCAGTACGCCGTACCAGCCCCAAAGCTAAAAAGGCTAAGACTATGTCCATTGGCGTGGTTTTGGAGACGCTGAATCAGCAATTCCCAGACGTCACGGTGTCCAAGATTCGCTTCCTTGAATCAGAGGGGCTTATTAGCCCGCAGCGCACGGCCTCGGGCTACCGCCGCTTCACCCAAGAAGACGTGGACCGGCTGCGTTATATTCTCACCACTCAGCGCGATAACTATACGCCGCTAAAGGTTATCCGTGAGCAGCTAGAGGCCATGGATTCCGGTCAGGTCACCGCCATTGTTTCTGCGGGCCATGCCGAAACCCTCCTGTCCCCGCAGCAGTTTAAGGCCCCTGTCGTCACGCGTTTGACTGATGTAGAGGTAGCCACGCAGGCGGGGTCCAGTGAAGATGACGTCGCATCCTTAGTGAAGTACGGCCTCATTCGCCCAGATGCTGCTGGGTTTTTCAATACCGATGACGTGGCTATTGTCTCAGCCGCCGTGGCCCTCAAGGCTTTTGGTTTCGGTGCCCGTGAGCTTAAGTCCCTGCGCAATAACGCGCGCCGGCAGGCTGACCTGATTTCCCAGGCCGCAGCTCCAGTGGCACACTCAAACTCTGATACTGCACACCAGAAGGCGGAAGAAATCTCCCAGCAGATGACCGCGCTCGTGGTGTCTTTGCATGCGACCCTGGTGAAATCAGACCTACGTGACGAATACCAGGCTTAATACACCACCAATTCCATCTTTGTGGGAGAGTGGTAGTCATGAGTGATGTAACCCTAGAGTTCCACGGAATCCACCAAGTCGGTCCTGAAGATGATGTCTGCGCATTGTTGCGCTGGCCAGAGGAAAATCGCTTGATCCCCGTGTGGATTTCTCCCATTGAGGGCATGCAATTGGCCGCCGCTTTAGATGGGCACCAGCCAAACCGGCCCAACTCGCACGATCTGATCTGCGAGATCCTTGAGGCAACAGGCGGGGTGGAATCCATAGACGTTGCCAACTACCACCAGGGAACGTTCATGGTAGACATTAAGGCTGCGAACGGCGAGGCTTATGATGCTCGGGTTAGCGATGCGCTAGCTGTATCCGAATTTTTCAATGTCCCCATTTCTGCCGAGGCGGAGCTCCTCGCGCAGGTATCCGTTTATGCCAGTGATGCGGATCTGAAAGAATATTTCGACTTGGAGATTTCTACCCCTTCTCAAGATGATTCGGAAACTGGCAGCGAAAACGCGGAGTCTTCCACATCGGCATCAGGGAATGCGCAGGCAGATGCGGATTTCGAGGCCATGATGAGATCTTTGGGAATGGAAGAAAAGGATTTCCTTTCGGGGGATGATGAAGAAAAAAGTTAATGACACGCGTGTGACTAATGGTGACAATGTGGTTCTAGAAGTCTAAAGTTGTACTTGAAAGTTGAGCAGGCAGCGCTTGACGGGTGCATGCGCTTGGCTTTTAATTGATCTTTAGAACTTCCAACAAACCCCATTGGAGTAATTACGTGAGCATTATCGAGGACTCCCAGTCCGAATCCACCTACGTACAGGAATCACTTTTTGATGTCGGACCTGATGAGGAAGTGGGCTACCGCGTGCCTATTGCCTGCCAGGTTGCCGGCATTACTTATCGCCAGCTGGACTATTGGGCACGCACCAACTTGGTGAATCCGTCCATTCGAACGGCACGTGGTTCTGGTTCCCAGCGCCTGTATTCCTTCAAGGATGTATTGGTACTCAAGATTGTTAAGCGCCTGCTAGATACCGGCATTTCCCTGCAAAATATCCGTTTGGCCGTTGAGTCCCTGCGGGATCGTGGTGTCAATGATTTGGCAGAGCTCACCCTCGTATCAGATGGCACCACCGTGTATGAGTGCCGTTCTAACGATGAGGTAATTGACTTGCTTGCCGGTGGCCAGGGCGTCTTTGGCATTGCAGTTCCTGGTATCTTGAAGGAACTGTCCGGTACCATTTCTTCTTTCCCTTCGGAACGCATCGAAGACTTCGCCGAGGACAACGTCGTCGGGCTCGACGAGCTTGCTGCCCGTCGCAAGCGCAAGAGCTCCTAGGCTTTGAACATAAGAATCCACCCTATTTCCCGGCTCACGGGGAAATAGGGTGGATTTTTGATCTCCAAACAACGAGCAGCCTACGTTAAGCGCCCCTCGGAACCTTGTATCTCTTCGCGTCGCTGGGCCCTAGCCCAAGGCGCTTCAATCCGGCTTTTAACACGGGCTCGATTATTGAAGTGCCACCTGTGCCTAGCTGTCGGTACCTCTATGGAGATAGAAATAAAGGCACCCAACATAATCGTTTGGTGCCGAGGGAAAGGGCGGTTGGATATTAAACGCCTGCGGCCTTAGTTATAGCGCCAGTAAGCTTGGCTTCCTCCGCTGAGTCAACGGTGGTGAAACTATCGGCTGCGGACTTTAGAGCTGCATCCACGTTGCCTTCACCTACGTGCACGACACTGAGGGAAACGTCCTTCGAAGCAGCGTCCTTAAGTGCAGCCGTAAATTGAGCATCATCCATGTCTTGCTCGGTACCTGTAGTCACCACGAGCACCCGCGCCTTGTCGCCGCTACCTGCAGCTTGGTCGGCAGCGTTAGCTACAGCCGCTACAACAGCGCTGCGCGTTTGTGGAACACCGCCGGTACCAAAGCCGCCGAGGGTGCCGGATACGGCATTGCCATCCCCAAAACCCAAGTTCTGGCGGTAGCCAACCGTTGCCGTCTCAGAGATGGGTGAAGAATAATTCCACAAGGACACAGCCCCGCCGTCAGCAGCTAGGTCAGACGCGGTGGTGCCCAAGGCCTGGGAGACAGGACCGTAGATGGGAGCCATTGAGGAGGAAGTATCCAAAAGAAGTAGGGTATTTGCAGCCATCGTTAGATCGGGTTTGGGTTGTGCTGCGGAACTAGGAGCTGGGGCGGAGCTCCGTGGAGAGGAAGAACTGGTAGGCGCGGCGGAAGTGGGGACACTGGAGGTCGTTTTCGTGGTCATCTCCGTTGTAGCCTCGCTGCTGCTTTCAACAGCTGCGGGAGCAGCGGCATCGTTCTCATCGGCGTTGTCCATACCTCGCACGAGGAAGGTCACCAAGGCGATGATGGCCAGAAGCGCGATGACAGCCACTGCAATAACCCATCCCGCTACTGCGAAGGTATTTTTCCCATTTGAATGCCGTGCCATGTGGTGTGTTCCTCCCAAGCAAACTGCCGTTGTTAGTGGCTTATTGTAGCGGGGCGAGTGCCTGATCTATCACAGCGACAAGCCTGGCTCGCAGCGGTTCGGCCTTCTGCGCCAGGGAACGCTGCCGAGAGACATATTCGGCTTTGCCTTCAGGGGTTTCGATGGGCACTACCCCGAGACCCCAATCACGGCAGTCATAAGGAGAGGCCTCCATGTCTAGGATGCGTGCTTCAATCGCCAAATCTAGGCAGTCAAGGAATAGCTTGCCGGGAACCAAAGGGCCTAGCTTCCACGCCCATTTATAAAGATCCATCGTGACGTGTACGCAGCCCGCTTGGTCATTTGCGGGCTGGTCTTCGCGGTGCAGCACGGTGAGGTTAAGCGGACGAGCTGGTGGGGTGAAGAAACGGAAGGCATCGTAGTGGGAGCACTTAATTGAGTGTTCATCCACAACGCGGTTTGTGCCTTCTGCACCTAGGCGCAAAGGAAGCGAATGGCGCGGGGTGTCTGTGTGGTAAACCATCGCCCATTCGTGCAGGCCAAAGCAGTCAAAGTGGGCGGGGTTGCTTGCAGAGTGGCGAAGAAGATTCGAGATATAACGAACCGAGCTACCGCGGCGTTGTAGAAAGCCAGCCACATCGACGGTTACGCCGTCTGGGGTGGCGTGGTAGTCGCGCCATTCGGCGTGTGGGGGAGTGCCTTCTAGCGCTATTCCTACACCCGGGTGCCAACGCTTCAAGTGGGAAGGCCGGACGGGGTAGTACTCAAAGAGAAAATCGAAGACAGGGTGATAGCTGCCAGGGTGGCGGAAACGCTCTAAGCGGTCGGTGGCTTGCTTTTCGTGTTGTTGCAGCTGAGCTTGCCAATCATCCGGGCTCAAAGTGTGCACGAGGGCATTCCTCCTTGTCTTAGCGGCCGCGGCGACGGGTGTTTCTACTACCTGGGCGGCGGCGTTGAGATGGGGATTTCTTCTTTGCGGGCTTCGCTTGGTTCTGGGGCGTGGCCTGCCCAGGCGGGGGAAGGGCGGGACCATTCGGTTTGCGAGCACCCGTTACCTCCTTGAGTACAGGTGCACCTGCAGGAATATCGCGGCTAGAAATATCGTGCTCAGTAGCCGTGACCCCTGCTTTGTTAATAAGCGCTGATACTTCCTTGCGTTGTTCATCCATGACCAAAGTAACGACGGTCCCCGCCGCGCCGCCACGTGCCGTGCGCCCAGCGCGATGGAGATATGCCTTGTGTTCTGCGGGTGGATCGATATGAACGACGAGGGAAACATCCGCAACATCGATACCGCGGGCGGCAATATCTGTGGCAACCAGCACGGGGACGCTGCCATCGCTAAAGCCCTCGATGGCGCGGGTGCGCGCGCCTTGCCCCTTATCTCCATGTAGCGGATAAGCATTGATGCCAGCACGGCGCAGCTTTTTGACTTGCCTATCCACCCCGTGCTTCGTACGCATGAACATGATGGTTTTGCCCTGGCGAGCAGCAATTCGCAAGGCTACTTCATTCCGCGCCGGACGGTCACCGACGAAAAAGAGATGATGGGACATGGAGTCCACCGCAGCTTGAACCGGAGCAGTGGAGTGGACAATAGGATCGTGGAGGAATTGCTCCACCAGCTTATTGACGTCCCCGTCGAGGGTCGCCGAAAACAGCAATCGCTGACCTGTTGCTGGGGTCAACCGCAGGAGTTTGCGTACCTGGGGTAGAAAGCCCATATCGGCCATTTGATCGGCCTCATCAAGGGTGGTGATGCGGACCGCATCCAAATACAGCTTTCCCTGGTTTATGAGATCTTGGGCGCGGCCAGGGGTGGCGACGAGAACATCGACGGGGCGTGCCAGCGAGCGGATATGGTGATTGATATTTACCCCACCCACCACGGCGAGAACTCTCAAGCCAAGCGTTGCCGCAGGTTCATCAAGACGCTGGTAAATCTGGGTGGCCAACTCCCGGGTTGGCGCAAGAATGAGCGCACGGGGATGAGCGGGCTTGGAAGCACCCGTTCCGGCAAGGCGCGCGAGCATGGGTAAACCGAAGGTAAAGGTTTTTCCGGAACCGGTAGGGCCGCGGCCGAGTACATCTTTGCCCGCGAGGACGTCGGGAATCGCGGCGCTTTGGATGGGAAATGGTTCGGTGATGCCTTGGTCACGCAATACGTGCACTAGGCGCTGGGGTAAGCCGAGATCGGCAAAGGTAGTCATTGTTTACCCATACTATCGGCAGTAAGGCGGATCGCCGCATTCGTGTGGAAGCGCCTGCTAAATATGGGAAAGGGCCCCGAAGGGCCCCATCAAAGAAATACGAATCTAGTCGATTTGGGTCAAGCTGCGGTCGCCAGACCACTCGATGTGGAAGGCACCTGGCTTATCGGTGCGCTTGAAGGTGTGTGCGCCAAAGAAATCGCGCTGGCCTTGAATCAGGGCGGCGGGAAGGCGCTCGGCGCGCAGGCTGTCATAATAGGAGAGGGAAGAGGCAAAGACTGGGGCCGGTAGGCCCAGCTGAGTGGCAGCGACGACTACTCGGCGCCACGGATCGATGAGGTCTTCCAGCTCACCCTTGAAGTAAGGATCGAGGATGAGGGCAGGAAGGTCTGCATTATTGTCGTAGGCTGCGCGGATGCGATCCAAGAACTTGGCCCGGATGATGCAGCCGCCACGCCAGATAGTAGCTAGGTCGCGAGGGTCCACATCCCATCCGAATTCCTCGGATCCAGCCTTGATCTCATCGAAGCCTTGGGAGTAAGCAATGAGCTTGGCCGCATAAAGGGCGCGGCGCACGTCTTCAATAAACGCGGCTTTGTCCACGTCCAGCTCCTTGATAGTGCCGGCAGGCAGCTGGCCTTCTTGGGCAGCGCTGCGCTGCGCGGTGGAGGAGGAAAGCGCGCGGGCGAAGACCGATTCGGCGATGCCGGTAATGGGAACACCGAGCTCCAAGCCATTGATGGCAGTCCAGCGGCCGGTGCCCTTTTGGCCGGCGGCGTCTACGATGACGTCGACAAGCGGGGCACCAGTCTCCGGATCCTTTTGGGCCAAAACCTCGGCGGTAATTTCAATGAGATAGGAGTCAAGGTCGCCGGAGTTCCATTCGCGGAATACCTCTGCGATCTCGGCCGGCGCCATGCCTGCACCGTAACGCAGTAGCTGATAAGCCTCGCCGATGACCTGCATATCGGCGTATTCGATACCATTGTGGACCATCTTTACAAAGTGGCCGGCGCCATCTGGACCAATGTGGGTAACGCATGGAGTGCCATCAACATTAGCGGCGATGGACTCAAGAATCGGGCCAAGAGTCTCCCAGGATTCCTTCGGGCCACCAGGCATGATAGCCGGGCCATTGAGCGCACCCTCCTCGCCGCCAGAGATGCCAGCACCCACAAAGTGCTTGCCGCGGGCGGCTACGTCCTTCTCGCGGCGAATGGTGTCCGTGAACAGCGCGTTACCGCCATCAATAATGACATCGCCCTCATCCATGGCCTCAGCCAGCTGATCGATGACCGCATCGGTGGCCTTGCCAGCCTTAACCATGATGATTGCCTTGCGTGGGCGCTCCAAAGAAGCCACGAAGTCCTCGATGGTCTCCGAAGGCACGAAATTGCCTTCCTCACCGTGAGCCTCAATGAGCGCATGGGTCTTTTCAGGGCTGCGGTTGTAGACCGCTACGGTATTGCCGTTGCGGGCAAAGTTACGGGCCAAATTAGATCCCATGACCGCCAATCCCACGACGCCAATTTGAGCAAGTTCATTCTTATCAGTCATGCTGCCTATCCTACGTCACTGAGATGCGGTGCTGGCATCAATGGCTAGGCTGGTGGACTATGTCGGATACGCAGAAACTCAATGACTTGCTTCACCTCGCTCATACGCGGGTACTCACTGCAGAAGAATTGGCGTCACTTAATGCCCTCAATGGCGGCCTTGCGGAATTGATAGGGCTGCAATTTACCCATATAGGCCCGCGCGAAGCGCGTGCGAAACTGCAGGTTAAGCCCGAGCATCATCAGCCCTGGGGAGTGGCCAATGGCGGGCTGTACTGTTCCATTGCAGAAACCGTGGCCTCCATCGCGAGCGTGGTGGCTGCCGACGCCCCCGCAGTAGGAGTGAATAATTCCAGCGACTTTATCCGCTCTACGGGACAGGGGGAACTGGAGGCTGTGGCTACACCAGTGCAGCTTGGCGGGCGCACCCACCTGTGGAGCGTTGAGATGCGCCAGGGCGGGGAGCTCATTGCCCGCACCACTTTGCGCACCATGATTTTGCGTTAGCTCACCCGCTTGGCAGTAAAGGACATCCCGTGGGAGGATAGCCGTTCCAAATACGGCTCAGCTAGTCCGGTGGCCGGGGTAAGCACGCCTCCTGTGCGGTCAGAGTCGGTGCGCGATTCGAGTAGGCAGAGTGCAGCCTGGCTCAGCATCATGGCGGTAACCTCGTAGCCGGGGTCCCCCAGCGCTGAGACGGTTGCAAGCCAGCGCTCGCCGTCCTCAGTCACACCGTGGTGGCCGATGTGGAAATGTGCGCCCTCAAGCCCAGGCGTGGGCAGGACCTTTTCCACCACGGGGCGCAAGCGTGATTGGGTGCCATCAAAAAGCAGCTTGGTGGCGAGTGCCAGTCCATAGGCCCGTGCACGACCGGCTAGCCCAGTCCCTGCAAACCACGCTTCCTTATAAAACAAGCGCTTGCCCCACGCCCGCCCAAGCAGAGCGTTGGAGCGGCGCACCACGCGGGTATTAAACATGGACATGAAAAATGGACCCACCCAGCCCACGCCGTCGACTTCTTTGATTTCGAAGTCATTTTGAAGGCCGTCTAAGCGTGGCCCGGCCTTGGGATCCGGGTCTAGTGAGTAAGGATTGTGCAGGTTGCGGGCCACATCTTTATCCGCGTGCGCGGCATGCGAGACCTGCAGGGAAGACTCTATGGTGCCCGGTGAGATTCCGCCTTTGAGCTTGTCGACGACCATCTGCACCCGTGCAAACGGCTTTCCTGCCGCCTGGTAGAGATTGAGCATGCCAATATCCGAGGGGACGGAATCGAAGCCGCAGGAATGAACGATGCGCGCACCTGTAGATTCGGCCACGGCATGGTGGGAATCGATGCTGCGGCGAATAAAGGGAACCTCACCGCACAGGTCAACATAGTCTACGCCATGGCGCGCGCAGGCGGCAACGACGTTATCCCCATAAAGGCTGTAGGGTCCGATCACGGTGATTAGTACCTTGGTATGTTCCACCATGTGCTCCACAGCGTCGGCATCATCGGCGGCGGCGATGGCGATGTCCCAGTGCTGATTGAGTTCATCGCGCAGCGCGGCTAGCACCGGTCGGTTCCGGCCGGCCAGAGTCACAGAGGGCGCGTTAATCGAGGCAAGGTAGCGCGCCACCAATTGCCCGACAAGCCCGGTGGCACCATAGACAGTGATATCGCTCATAGTATACGAGCGTACCGCAGTTTTTAGAGCCAGTGGTTCTTTCGGAACCAAGCCCACAGGCCCACAACGACCAAAATCATAATGATAATCGCCATGGGGTAGCCCAAAGCCCAATGCAGTTCCGGCATGATGTCGAAGTTCATACCGTAGATACCGGCCACCAGGGTGGGCGCAGCCCACATGCCAACGACCGCAGAAATGGTGCGCATATCTGAGTTTTGCTGCATGGTTACCTTGGCCACCGAGGCATCGATAAGCGAGGTAAGGCGCTCATCGAAGCTGGAGACCTGGTCTTTGACTACGAGCTCGTGGTCGTTGACGTCGCGCAGATACGAGCGCAATTGCTTAGAAATCAGATCCTTGTGGTCAGAAACCATGGATTTCAGTGCCACCGAAAGTGGGTCGATGGCATGCTTCATCTCCAGCACCTCACGCTTGAACATGTAAATGCGGTCCACATCAAACTTGAGGTTAGGGGTAAAGATTTCTTCTTCCAGCTCATCGACCTCAATGCTGATGAGACGAGAGATCTCCGAGTAACGGTCCACCATCATATCCAGGATCTTCCAGGCCATAGCCACTGGGCCAAGCTCCACCAGATCCTGCTCATCTTCCACCGTGTAGGCCAAGTTGGGAAGCTTTGCCCCGTGGCGCACGGTAATGATGAAGTTGGAACCCATGATCATCTGGATCTCACCGGTAGAAATGATCTGGCGCTTATCCGTTACTTCATCATGGTCGCGATAGTTCACGGAGCGGGCGACGACGAAGAGCTGGTCATCGTAGCGTTCGAGTTTGGGACGCTGGTGAGCCATAACTGCGTCTTCCACGATGAGTTCGTGGATGCCAAACTGTGAGGCTACCTTGGTCATCTGAGACTCATAGGGCTCGTGCAGGCCCACCCAGATAAAACCACGGCCATATTCTTCGATAGCTTCCAAAGCAGAGCTGGTGGAGTATTCACCGGGAAGCGACTCGCCATCAACAAAAACGCGGCAGTGTTCAATCGCGCGTTCCGGCGGTACCGGCAGGGAGGTGGGCTTACTTAGAGGCTCGGGTTTCTTGCGGCCCCTAAAGGGTGAAGGTACGGATGGCATCGTTTCAGCCTCCTTTGCGCGGTAGTGCGGACAAGTTCGCAAAAATTCGACGGCGATTTTATGCAGCGGGTAAATCTTACACCGAAGGCGGGTAATATAATCGAATCTATGCCCACGTGGAAAGAAGTAACCGAAGCTAATCCCGAGCATTCCCATAATTTTGCCCGCAAATGGAAGCTGCTTGCCGCACAAGGCAAGGACATCAATGGCGAGGCCCGGCTTATTGATGCCATGGTCGAGCGCAACTCCACCATCCTCGACGCCGGCTGTGGCACTGGCCGAGTCGGTGGCGAATTGCTTCGCCGCGGCCACAGCGTCGTGGGAGTCGACGTAGATCCCATTCTTATTGAGCACGCAGAGCACGACTTTCCGGACGGCCACTGGTTCGTTGGAGACCTGTGCGAGGAAGAGGTGCCGGAAGGCCCCTTTGATATCGCCGTGTCTGCCGGCAATGTGATGGGCTTTCTAGCAAAAGAAGGCCGCGAGCCCGCTTTGCGCAATATCTTTAATTCTCTCAAACCAGGTGGTCGCCTGGTCACCGGCTTCGGCGAGGGCCGGGGCTGGGAGTTCTCCGACTTTCTTGATATGGCGCAGAAGGTGGGCTACCGAGTCGACTTCACCTTCTCCTCGTGGGACATGAAGCTATTCTCGGAGCATTCCACCTTCCTCGTCGCCGTCCTTTCGCGTCCGGGGTCGGACCTTCTGGCCTAAAAGCGCCTATCGGCTTGGTCGAAGAAATCTACCTCATGGTGGCTCGCTGTGATGTAGGCGCGCTCGGCCCGTGTACGAGTGCGCTCATCCGCCCCGCTGAGAGCCTGCTCGACAATGTCGAGGCTGGCGCGGACTCCGTTGAGGAAGTCTTCACCGCCGTACATGGAAAGCCAGGAGTGATAGGGATGTTCTGGGGAATCGAAATCTGCGAGGTGTAGGCCTACCTCTGCATAAAGCCAGTAGCAGGGCAATACTGCCGCAGCGCCTACCACGTAGTCATCCGTATGAGTTGAACGGATAAGGAAGTCCGTATAGGCGCTAGTAACCCTAGAAGCTGCGGTAGTGATGCCCTCTTGGAGCCAGCCGCGGTGCAGCTCGGCCTCAACCGCCAAGCAATCATGCGCTCCTTCGGCCCAGTGCAGTTGCTGTGCCGCTGCAGGGGCTAGGCTGGCTAGGCGCGCCAAGGCCTTGGAATAGGCGTTGAGGTACTGGGCATCTTGGTCAAGATAGAACCCAAAGGCTTCTTTATCCAAAGCGCCCGTTCCCAATGCCCGAATAAACGGCAGAGCCTTGATAGCCTCCCAGTGATTTCCCGCCAGGTTCCACAGACGTTGCGTGTGTGGTCCGGCCGCAGGAACGCGGGGCTGCTCGACGTTTTCTGGTTCCTTCAAGCTGCCGGACAGGTAGGGCTGCGGCAGGGTAGAGGCCGCCCGCATGAGGCGCTGCGAGCGGTGCAGGTGGTCCACGGGACCGTGCCCTTTGCCCACCTGGAGCGCATCCGCGTGCACAATGGCTTCGTGCAGCCAGTGGGTGGACCACGTAAGCGCTGCGGTGTGGCTATCGCCGGCTCCAAGCCGGGTAGCCAGAGCAGAGGAGAGGGAGCAACCTGTGCCGTGCGTATTCTTCGTGTCCACCCGGCTCGAGGAGACGCGGTGAACGGACCCATCCGGATTCACTACCGCATTGTCTGCGATATCGGAATCGAGGTGACCGCCCTTGACCACAACTGCAGTAGAAGCTTCCTTCGCCCATTGTTTAGCGGTGGCGATGGCCTGCTCGAGGTCGCCTGCCTCCTCGGTGTTGGTGAGAACAGCCAATTCTTTCAAGTTTGGGGTGATGATATCCACCCGGGAACACAGATCTCGCACGGCCTGTTCGGCTTCCTGCTCCAGCAGCCTATCCCCGCTGGTAGCCACCATGACCGGATCCAAGACCACGGGAACATCCTCCGGCAGGCGACGTAGGAAATCTGCGACCTTGGCGGTAATGGCGGCGTCTGCAAGCATGCCAATCTTTACCGCGTCTATCTCCACATCGTCAATGACTGCGTCTAGCTGCTCTTGCAGAAATTCTACTGGCGGGACATGTACGCTGCGGACACCCTGGGTGTTTTGGGCTACCAAGGCTGTTACCACATTCATGCCATATCCGCCCGCAGCGGCAATGGACTTTAGGTCAGCCTGGATGCCCGCTCCGCCCGTGGGGTCTGTACCCGCGATGGACAGTACGCGGGGATAGTTGCCCTTAGCCATGGAAAGCCTCCTTTAATCGGGCGGCTGCTGCTGCAGGATCCTTGGCCGCCATGATGTCGCTGACTACGCAAATGCCGGCAAAGTCGCTTCCCGCCAGCTCGTGCGCGTTATGGTCTTTAATGCCGCCGATGGCGACGGAATCAATGCCGCGTTCCCGTGCGGCGCGGGCGAGGGCTGCTGCTGCATCTGGCCCCATCCCCGCCGGGGCGTTCTTCTTCGTGTTCGTAGAATACACAGGGCCGATACCGATGACATCCGGGCGGGCGTCATCCGAAATGGCAGCAAGTTCGGCGTGGTTGCCAATGGACAAGCCGATAAGTTGCTCATCGGACAGCATCCCTCGGGCTTCACGAAAGGCCATGTCATTTTGACCAATGTGTAGATGGCAGCCGAGTTTTGCTGCTACCTCCACGCGGTCATTGATAAAAAGCGGAACATTGCCGAGCACGGCCAGCAGCTCGCGGGCGGTGTGTTCAATCTGCTCATCACTAGCTTCCTTATCCCGCAGCTGGACGACGCTAACCCCACCGCGTACAGCTTCCTTCACGATGCGAACCACGTTTTCTCGCCCGCCTGCCAGATCTGGATCTGTGACAAGGTAAAGCGACCAGTCGATTGCCATTTAAACCCCTTCGACGTCTGTGAGCTTGATTAGTCCCTCGATGTCCGCCGTCGGGACATCGTAGAGCGCGTCCAGCCAAGCAACGGCAAAGGAGCCTGGCGCGTGGTGCTTTTCAGCTGCCACGCTGCCTGCGGCTCCCACGTGTGCGTGGGCCGCGATGATTGCTTCGAAAGGATCCTCCCACGCCGCCAAATATGCTGCGCAGATAGCACCGAGTGAACAACCAGTACCAATGACGTTTTGGAGCATCGGATGACCGGAGTGCAGATAGGCAGCGCGCGTGGTTTCACCGGCGTGGACGATAAGATCGCGTGGGCCGGAAATGGCTACTACAGCGCCAGTGTCCCGGGAAAGCGCTAGTGCGGAATCTAACGCGGCTTCCACTTCATCAGTAGATTCGACACCGCGGCCGCCCTGTCCGGTACCTGCGAGCGCAATGATTTCTGAAGCATTGCCGCGGATTGCCCCTGGGCCAAGGGGCAGCACGTCGTGCATGAACTTGGTGCGGTTGGAGAGACCGCCGGCACCTACCGGATCGAGTACCCAGGGGGTCTGTGCGGCATTCGCACCCGCGATGGCCTCGCGCATGCCGCCGTATTGTTCGGAGCTAGGCGTGCCACAGTTGATGAGAACACCGCCGGCTACCTGTGCAAACTCGCGGGATTCCTCCGGAGTATCAACCATCGCCGGGCTGGCGCCAACGGCCAAGAGGGCGTTGGCGGTGACGTTGGAAACGACCTTATTGGTCAAACATTGAATAAGTGGTGTGGACTCGCGCACGGCATCGTGCGCGCGGAGAAAACTATATCCCACAACTATCCCTTCGCTAGTTCTAACTGAGTGCAGGTTCGATGGGTATTTCTCAGCCGCACTGTGTGCGGCACCCCATGTTGCGTTTCTCAGCCTAACAAAGGTCACGGAAACTATGTGCGAAAATCGGCGCTCCAGTGCCCAGTTGGGGTGGTGCTATCGCTATCAATGAGTAACGACAGGAAAATAGAAAATCGCCGCCCTTGCCCTGCATTGAGGCAGGAGAGCGGCGATGCGATCGAGGAGTAATTACTTCTCGTTCTTGTTAATGATGTTGCGCGCGATGCGCTGCTGAGTGGTGATTTCTAGGTTGCCGCGGTCACGGGAAAGAATATTGGTTGCCCAGTTCACCAGCACTGCCAGGCGGCTGCGCAGGCCAATCACATAAGTCAGGTGCAGGCCCAGCCAAGCTACCCAGCCAGCGAAGCCACCGAACTCGGTCTTGCCCAGCTTGACGACGGCGTTGAAGCGCTTGACGATTGCCATGGAGCCCTTGTCAAAGTAATCAAAGGCTTCCTTCTCATTGGCGGTAGACTCCTCGTCCACCTTTGCCTGAATGAGCTTAGCGACGTGCGCGCCACCCTGGATAGCAACCTGTGCGAGGCCAGGCAGGCGGTTGAGGGAGATCATGTCACCGACCATGTAGACGTTATTGTGCTCGCCCACGGTCAGGTCCTCATTCACGGAGACACGACCAGCGCGGTCTGCCTCGACGCCAGCCTGCTCGGCCACCATCTTGCCCAGTGGGGAAGCGGCCACACCGGCGGACCAGATCTTGGTAGCGCCCGTCAGGGTGGTCTCTTCCTCGGTTTTCATGTCCTTATAAGTGACGGTATCCGCAGTCACATCGGTCACCATGGCGTTGAGGTGCACCTGTACGCCTTCCTTTTCCAAGGTGCGCTGTGCCTTGCGGCCCAAGCGCTTGCCAAATGGCGGCAGTACCTGTGGGGCGCCGTCAAGCAAGTAGATCTTGGCGGAGGTGGTCCCGTAGTTGGAATAGACATCGTTGAGGGTGCGGTTTGCTAGTTCGGCAATCTGGCCGGTCAGCTCGACGCCGGTTGGCCCAGCACCAACGATGATGAAGGTAAGCAGGCGCTCGCGCTCCGCTGGGTCATCGGTAAGCTCAGCCTTCTCAAACGCTGAGATGATGCGAGAGCGCAGCTCGAGGGCATCGTCCAAGGTCTTCATGCCTGGGGCGAACTCTGCAAAATGGTCGTTGCCAAAATAGGACTGACCGGAGCCCGCTGCAACCACCAGGGAATCATATGCGTAAGTGCGGGAGAACTCATCCTGCTCGGCAGTGACGGTCTGGTCAGCCAGGTTGATATCGGTAACCTCGGCGTTGACGAAGTGAACATTATCCTGATCGCGCAGCAGCTGGCGGGTGGACGGGGCCACCTCACCGGCGGAAATCATGCCTGTTGCTACCTGGTACAGCATCGGCTGGAACAGGTGGTGGTTCTTCTTATCGATGAGAGTGATTTCTACATCGGCGTTCTTTAGCTTCTGGACGGTGTTGAGACCACCGAAGCCAGCGCCAACCACGACAACGTGGTGACGGCCACCATTGGGACGATAAGCGGTATCAGTCATGGATTTATTGCGACCTTCCTCAAGAAAGCTAATGTTTTGCACCCATTCAGTGTAAACACTTCTAACAGAACGTGCATACTCATTGACTGATAAACTTCCGTGCATCGTTATTATTTTCGCGGCAGGAACCATTGCGCCTGTGCGGAGCGCCTAAGCCGAGGTGCGTGCCAAGCTGACTAAGGTAATTGCCGATAGTGACTTCCTCCGCCCACCAAGGAGCGCACCTGGCATTATGAGTTTTATCCGCCCCGAGCATTTGAGCTCCATCGATGCAGATTCCTGGCCCAATGTGGCTACAGTCCCTTCACCTCGTTGGCCTGGTTTAAAGGCTCGCCGTGCAGAGGCTGAATTTGCCAAGGCTTGCGATGACGCCGGATTGGAACTCGACTTGGAAGTAGAGGGCGGACCAGATCTCAAGGTCGGACACGATGCCTTGTTTGAACGAATCGCCGCCAGTGGATGGCTGGGGTTCGCAGAAAGCTTTATGGCAGGAGAGTGGTCCGTCAGCTCGTCCTCCCAGCTGGTAAAAGTGCTTGGGCGGTTGCTGGGGGTGGGATATCTTCCCAAGGCCAAGATGCTAGACACCGGCAATTCGGAGCCAGGGGAGTTGCCGATGGATTTGGTCCGGCTCTATTCCGGTGATGGTTTAAGCCATGTGGGTGGCATCTTTTCTAGCGGTGTGCCGACGACCATTAGGGAGACAGTAGAAAGCTATAGCCCCAAGGCCGGCCGCAAGGAACCGAAAAGCCACTTCGTGGATGTCACGACGCTAAGCGAGCCCACGAGTGTGGACAGAGATGATTTGGGCGATGCCCAGCGTCGCGCCGCTGATTGGCTTCTCGACGTCACTCGCACCGGCGCCGGAACCCACCTATTGGTGTACCCAGCCGCTGGAATGCAGCCTGCCATGCGCGCAACCAAGCGGCGCGCAACGGTAGACGTATTGACCAGCGATGTAGAGCAGATAAGTCACATGCGTGAGGCGCTCGTGCTCGAGGGGGCAGATGATTCCATCCATGTGGAACGCATTCCCGGGGTTGTCCCAAATCCCAAGCAATGGCGCGGACACTATGACGCAATCGTCACCGTGGAAAAGATAGAACAGCTTAGCCCACAGGAGCGCAAAGAGTATATTCGCGCAGTCGACCGGTTCTTAACCCCTAATGGCCGGGCAGGAATTCAGTCCCTTGTGGCGACCGAAGCAATGACCGACGCCGGAAAGGCCTCGATTCAGGCCTTGCGGGCATATGTGTGGCCTGCACTGGACTATCCGCTTACTGCGGAGCTGCACCAGCTCGTCGATAAGAACTCGAACCTGCGCATCGTATCGGAAACACACGTGGGGACGCACTACCTAGAATCTTTGCGTCAGCAACGATCCTTTTTTGATGGGCACCTGCGGGAGGCCGCGGCGGCTGGGTTCGACCCAGTATTCCGCCGCCTGTGGAACTTCCAATTTGCCCTCCGCGAGGCCTTAATGACGCTCGGAATGATTGATGCGGTGCAATTTGGATTGGTCCACCGCAACCGTGGGGGACGCCGCTAGGCGGGCGGTAGCTCGTCGAAGTTTTTCATCAGGTCCGCGCTGGGCACAAAGAAGTTGGTGCCAGTAAGAGCGGTGGAGAAGTCTAGAATGCGGTCGTAATTTCCCTCTGGCTTGCCGATGAACATATTGCGCAGACGTTCCATGACGTTTTCTGGATCCTTTGCATAGCCGATGAAGTAAGTACCCATCTCACCAGCAGCAAAAGAACCAAAGACCATATTCTCGCGGTAGATATCTTCCTCAAGGTCGTTGAGAGCAACGTGAGAATTGGAAGGCTTGATATCATCGTCGAGCTCGATATCGTCAGCCTTGGTGCGACCAATGACCTTTTCTTGCTCTTCGGTGCTCAGCTCGTTCCACTTGTCGAGGTCGTGGATGTATTTTTGTACGGTGACATAGGAGCCACGGGGGTAATCGGCGGCGTCGTCAAGCAGCACGGTATCCAAAGCTTCCTCGGCGAGGGGATTGGCGGTGCCGTCTACAAAGCCAAGCAGGTCGCGCTGGTCAAGGTATTTAAACCCGTGGGTCTCATCGATGACCGTTGCAGCATCACCCAGTTGGTCTAAAACCTGCCGGGCCATTTCGTGGCAGAGATCGTAGCTATTAGCGCGGAAGTGGAACAGAATATCGCCTGGCGTTGCTGGGGCCTTGTGCGCTGCGTCAATTGCCTCGAATTCCTTTAGCCGATTAGGAAGGGGTGCGCTGGTCAAACGCGGCCACATGGAGGCGCCAATGCCAACTACGGTATAAAGCTCGCCTTCGTTATAGCGGAAGTTCACGGACTTGAAGAGTCCGGCGAACCCCGTCAGCATGTCGCGGGTGGCTTGCTCGCAGCCGTCCTTGATTTCGAGAACTAGAAAGAGGGCTGCGCGGGAAGGCTTATCTACTACATGCTGAATCGTCATAATGCCGATTTTACGCACCCAGTAGTGATCAGGTCCGTTCGCCGACTTGGAATCGCCCCTGATAGAGACCTGCTTGGCCTTTATATGCGCTAGTGTGCATTTTAGTTGAAAACTAACCGATAGCCGGGTGAGAAGATGTGGGGCATGGATACGAAGAAGCAAAAGAAAAGCACCGCGCGGATCTTCGTATTATTTGCGCGGAAAGACGATTCACTTGATGAGTCCTTTGCAGGGGTTGCGCTGACGCGCGCCCAAGAAGAAGCCATGGGGCAATGCGTAGACCGCTCAGGGGTGACCTGTTGGACTGAAGAGACATGCCTGCGTGGGTGGAACGGTCCACTGGATGAAGAACACCATCCGGAAGTGGTTTACATCGTATTTAGAGGTGGACACGCGCAGGGATCGGATCCGTCGAGCGCAGAATTCGATCCAGAGCTTAAGGCCGCATGGGCTACGAGAGACCAAGCCGAGAAAGAAGTCGCCCGCGGCAAGAGTAATGACGAGAGACCAATCTTCGTGAAGGAATGTCATATTTGGAAAGCTTCATTCGGGCGCGTGTTGTCAGGAGCGAACAATAGAGGCGGGGTCCAGGTATCAATGTATGGAGTCAGGAACTAAAAGGGGGGAATGCCACCCCTAGTTTAAATGACATAATGTACATTATCGGACATCTATCCATGGTTAGGCAGTTCCTCATTTATACCTTGGCATACCTCGAGCCTTCTGGTCGGTCTTATCAGAATCCCCGCTTGCTCCTTTTATTGCGGCGATTATCTTCGCTCCGCCTTCTGCTGTGAAGCTCTGCTTTGCGATGTCGCGCAGTTGCCGCGATACACTCCAGTGGCCACTGGTCCGCCAAGCTGGCTGACTAATCCTATTGAGGGCCGCCGGTATGCAGTCTGCCTCTGCGACGCCAGGCGCCTTAACTATTAAGCACTATTGAGCCCCTCCGTGCCACGGGCGCCAGCCATCTATGGCGTGTGGCTCCCGATGGGTGGTCAGACGGGTGGATTTTGGCAAAAATGCACCCCCACTGGAGTATGCAACCACACCACCATATAACGTCACATTGACGATATTCGGGGCAACTACCGCTCGCTTTGGATGTCTTATTTAACGATTACGGTAAGCACTCCACAGCTGCCATATAGTCAAAAGCGCCAAGCAGGCAGAAATCGCTACGATGACCCACATGTGTTGAACGGCTACGAAAATGGTAAAGCCGATGACTATAAGAAGGCGCAGCCACATAAACGGGATCATTTGGCGGGTGTTCATAGGCTCGTCCTTATTAGTCCTTCTTGAAGGAAATGCGAAGATTGACCTCGCCCTTTTCCTCAACCTTTGCGGCCAACATTTCCGGGGTTTCTACGCCATAATCAAGGCGATTAACTGGAACGGTGCCGCCGATGACGATGTTATCCCCGTCGCGGAGAACGTCAAAGTCTTGGGAAACCTCGTGTGTCTCATCCTTGATGGTCAAGTCACCGGTGAGCTTTACCGTGCCAATGGTGCCGTCATCTGGGACGTCGGCAAGCGAAGCGGGTTTGGTGAGCTTAAAGGAAGACTCTGGGAAAAGTTGCGTCTCAAAGAGTTTGGACTTCATATTTTGGTCGCGGACCTTTTTATCCGTAGACAACTCATCCATATCCACGGTGACCGTCGCGGTTTTGAGGGTGGAATCAGAAATTTCTGCTTGACCGGTTACCTCAGTAGTCGAACCAGATGTAGTGGTCTTTTCTGCAGGTAGGATCTCATTGAAGGTAAAACCAACCGAGGTATGATTATCAGCACGCCCCTTGGCAACCTGCCAGGATCCATCTAGTTCCGTAGACGCAGCCTTAGCTCCATCGGCGGAAATAGGCTCTGTTTTTACACCGGCGCCCTTGAGAAGCGAATACACCATAGGGCCAATGGCCACGGCGGTGAGCAATACAATGAGCACCACAAAGATGGTAATGACGAGCTTGCGGTTATAAAAAAGCTTTTTCATCTTCTATCGAAGTCCTTCTAGGCGTCGGGCCAGGGCTACAAGCTCTTCGCACAAACCGGCAAGCTCCTGCGCACTAGCACCTTCCTCCGCGGCGGTATTGATATCTTCTGCGGAACAACGTAGTTCAAAAAGTCCGTCGCGCAAACTTTCTGCCTTCTCCGGAGTAAGGATCACAGCGTTAGCGGGAATACCCGTGCCACTAACATTATTTCTTTGCTCATACGCCCGCTGTTTGCACGAGGCGCTGCAAAACTTCCGTGGCCGCCCTCTACCGCCTTGATCAATGTCCTTCCCACACCACTGGCAGGAACCGACGTTGCGTTCACGACTAGCTGTACGGATCACCCGATACACTTTAGTCCATTTTGGGCGGGCTGGGAACAAAGGCGCGAGGGTGTTCGTTATAATTAGTAGCTCTTAGGCGAAGTTTTGCTTCGCACTCAATCAGGGATCTCTTTGAAAAGGATGATGTTGCATGGCAGATCGCGTACTCCGTGGCAGCCGTATGGGCGCAGTCAGCTACGAAACCGACCGCGACCACGACCTCGCACCGCGCCAAATGGTGAAGTACCGCACCGAAGACGGCGAGATTTATGAGGTGCCTTTTGCGGATGATGCTGAAATCCCTGAGGAATGGATGTGCAAAAACGGCAAGCTAGGCCACCTTGTAGAAGGTGAAGGCGTTGAGTCTAAGCCGGCTAAGCCGCCACGTACCCACTGGGATATGCTGCGTGAGCGCCGCTCCATTGAGGAGCTGGACGAGCTCCTAGAAGAGCGCATTAACCACCTGCGCTCCCGTCGCCGTTCCGCAGCCCGCCTGCTAAAGGAGCAGCAGGAACAGCAGCAAAAGAACTCATAAGGTTCTGCCGCAGACAAAGGCCCGTACCTCCTTAATTTTACTAAGGGACGGTACGGGCCTTTAGCGTTGAAGCATGGGCTACTTCTTCAACTGTGCAATCTGGTGCTTTGCTAGGTGAGCAATTTCCCCGGCGAAGTCAGATGCCCAGCCGGCGCCCTTGCGGGCCTGCACGCCTAGATCGTGAATGGAGCCATCCTTGACCTCACGATTGACCAGCTTGGATACGGCGCCGCCGAAATCCTGCAGCTGCTCCGTGCGGTGGGCAACGCCCCACTTGGTTACCTCCAGCAGGGAATCTTTCACGAAGGAACCATCAAGCTTGGACTCGCCGTATTCGCGCTCGGTGAAGGTAATAGGAACCTCGCGGACATCGAAGCCGGCCTTAACCGCGCGGAAAGCCAGATCCACCTGGAAGATATAGCCCGCCTTGGATAGCTCGTCGAAATCAATGGATTCGAGGAGCTCGCGGCGGAAGGCACGATAACCGGCGGTCATATCGGACAGACCAGCGCCCAGCGCCACGGAAATGTAGATATTGCCCAAACGGGAAAGGTACTCGCGAGAAGCCGGCCAGTTGACGGTCTCGCCGCCCGGAATATAGCGGGAGCCGATAACTAGGTCCGCACCCTTGTCTACCTCTTCGAGCAGCAAGTGCAGCTGCTCCGGCGCGTGGGAGCCATCTGCATCCATCTCGCACAGTACCTGGTAATCACGCTCCAAGCCCCACTCAAAGCCAGCGATATAGGCGCCTAGCAGGCCACCCTTGCCTTCGCGGTGGAGAACGTGGATATGGTCATCCTGCGCTGCGAACTCATCGGCCTTGTCGCCGGTGCCATCGGGCGAGTTATCGTCCACGATGAGGATATGCACCTCTGGGACCGCCGCGCGGACGCGTCCAGTAATGAGAGGTAGGTTTTCGATCTCGTTGTAGGTCGGGATGATGACCAAGGTCGAGGCTTCAAGCGTGCTCACAGTGTTTATGCTCCTACGTATGTATCTGTGCCGGAGCGGCGCGGGGTGCGTCGCAGGCGGTTTGTGCGCAAAGCTACCAGTGCGCAGACTGTTCCAATAATAACCATGAGCCATTGCAGGGGCGAACCAAACCTAACGGAAAAGGTCTCGCCGCTACGCAAAGGCAACTGCTCCACGAGAGCGGCCGGCGTAAAAATTTCCGTGGACTGGCTGACGCGGCCATCGGGGTGAACAATGGCAGATACTCCAGAGGTTGCCGCCACCACCACGGCACGGTCTGTCTCCATCGCACGCAGCCGGCTCATGGCCAATTGCTGGTAAGTCATATCCGAGTAGCCAAAGGTGGCGTTATTGGTTGGCGTAGTCAGCAATTGTGCGCCATTTTTGACCGATTCTCTAAAGGCGTTGTCGAAGGAGACTTCGTAACACGTTGCCACGCCTACCGGCACGCCCGCCATGGAAACCACACCTGGACCATCGCCGGGTTTGAAGTCCCCGGCAAGATCCACGTAGTCAGAAAATTTGGCAAAGAAATCCCGCATGGGCATGGTCTCACCGAAAGGCTGCAGGTACTTCTTATAGTGGTGGTCCCCTACCGCGTGGCCAGGGGCAAAGACCTGCATGGTATTGCGGGCGCCCACGTCATCGCGCGTAGCGGTGCCAACCAGAACGGGGGCATCAATCGCATCAACGGCACCACTGATTGCCGCGGCTGCCCTACCGTCATGGAAAGGATTGATATCGGATGAGTTTTCAGGCCAGATGACAAGGTCGATGTCCTTGTCGCGCGCGGCCAGCTTCTTCGTTTCAGCCACATGATTATTGAGAACCGCTTGGCGTTGCCCAGCAAAATCTAGGCCCATGCGAGGCACGTTTCCTTGGATTGCCGCAACCTTTGCTTCGCCAATAGTAGCGTCGTCTCGGTTGATGCCCAATCCTGCCACCGTCGCCGTTATTAGGGGCAGGATAGCTGCTGCAAGGGCGATACCCTTGACCGTCCAGCTGCGGTGAAACAACAGGGCGGCGATTCCGCAGCCACACAGTACTGTGGCGACGGTGATAAGCGAGGTGCCACCCCACGGCGCTAGCTTGGCTAGCGGCCCGTCGATTTGCCCCCAAGCCAGTTTGACCCAGGAAAAACCACCGAAAGGTAGAGAAGAACGCAGCACCTCCACCGCGAGGTAGACGAACGGGAAAACAATAAAACCGTACTTCCACCGTGCCACCGCGGCGCCGCCAAAGCCCAATAGGATGGCGTAAACCGCAAGCCATACTGCCAACGCAATATACGGCCCGCTTCCCACCAATTCACCGATCCAGGGCAAGGTGAGAAGATAGAGCACGAGTGAATGCGCTACCGCGAGTAGTGCGCCCAGACGGGCGGAGACGTGCCTAGTTCCCCAAGGCATCAAACTCACATAGAGCAAGCCCATGCCTGCGACTGCGGCCCACCACCAGCCGCGGGGCTCAAGGGCGGCATAAGTAAGCAGACCAGAAAGGCCCGCCACTAAAAGGCGGGCAAGGATAGGCAACACTAGCTCTTGCCGCCCTTAGTCTCGCCACCGGCAGGGCCAAAGTCATCCGGATCTAGGTTTTCAGTCCACCGGCGAATCTCTTCCTCATCCAAGACCTCATGTGGGCCAGCGTCCTGAGTACTCGGGTGCCCGCTGTGTGCGGCTTGTCCGCGGCCGAAGGAGCCAAAATCGCCATACGTGTCATGCTGCTGCGCCATCGGGGTTGCCTCGTAGATCTTGACACCCATATTCTCGATCTTGCGGTACAAAGACGCTGCCATAACTGTGCGGATGATTGCACGGGTGGGCGAGAAAATAAGTAGGGCGCCGAGAATCGTGGTTAGGAAGCCAGGCAAGGAGAGCAACATGCCGCCTACCAAGGTAAGACCTACGTTGCTGGCAGTCTTGCCCATATTGCCGCCGCGGACAACGTAAGTGCCGTCTCCTGTGCGCTCGACCTGCTTTCCCATCAAGCGCCGGACTTCAATGCCGGCGATGGACATTCCGAAAAACATGGTGACAAAGAGCGCGATTAGCGCCCAACCAACACCGATCCATGTGGATACGGCCCAGAAAGTCAGGGTTTCTGCGACCATGTAGAGAGCAAAATAGAAAAACGGCATGGCCTCAGTTTAACGAGGCAGACTGAAAATGCGCTGGCAACACTCGTGAACTATGCTGCAGCCGCGGCAGGTTAAACTGGTGCGCATGTTTACTCCTGCGCTTTTCGACGACCCTCAGTACGGCACGTGCACCCGCATCCACGTTGCCGGCGGCAGCACCCACGCCCCAGATTGGGCAACTTTGGCAGAATGCGCCAGTGCTTGCGCGGATGGATTTGTGTACATCGACCGGTTTTCTGCCATCGAGCTGCGCGGAATTACGGATGCGGAGGCGCTTAAGCGGCGGCTCCAGGGCCTGCATCTACATGCCGCCACGGTGCCGGTGCTGGCCTCACCCCTATCGGCAGCGGCCAAGCAGGCGGCCCAAGACATTGCGGCTGAACTGGGTGCGGTAGAAGGTGGGCCAGGTCTTGCAGTCATCGCGGAAGAGGATAACTTGCCCGCGGGTGCCGCTGGTGTGAGCTTAAACATCGACAAGGATGGTTCTTTGTACCTTGGGCGCTCCCCGCTTGTCGACACCCCTACTGCCCCACTTACCCCACACGCAGCCGCCCGTCATTATGAGGAAGCACTCCAGTGCGCGGAGGCCGAGGAACACACAAGCTCCGCCCTGGCAGAACCCGGCCCCATTGGCTGGCTGGATGAGCATCTGCCTGCGGGCATCGTTGATCTGGGCGCAGGCGTTCATAAAGGCGCAATTCCAGCCGAGTTTGCACAGCTCATTGGGCAGCTGGAAGTAGACATCACCGTCACCCCTTGGGGCGGATTAGTCTTTCACAATATCGCTGAGGGCGGTGCCGAGGTGGTTCTGCGCGTACTCGCCCCGCGTGGATTCATCTTCGACATCAACTCCCCACTGCTCCGCGCACACTAGCAGGATCGCAGACTCTAGCGTGGCATGTGCCGCCAGATTGGGCGCGGCACGAGGCGCATGATCCACGCTAGGCCCTGTAGAGCTCTGGGGATCCAGATGGTGCGCGAACGCGGTCTCCCGCGCCGTGCATCGTGGTCTATGCAGCTGACCACGGCCTCGGCCACATCCTCTGGACGCACCGAAAGCGGCGCCGGTTTCATTCCTTCTGTCATGCTGCCAATCACGAAGCCGGGGCGTGCGGTAATGAGTCCTAGCCGACTGCCGTGCAGCTTGTCGGCCAAACCTTGACAGAAGGCGTCAAGACCAGCCTTGGTAGAACCGTAGACGTAATTCGCTCGACGGGCCCTCCACCCTGCGATCGAAGAAAACGCGATGATGTGACCGCGCTGCATGCGCTCAGAAACCAAGGTGAGCAGGGAAATCTGCGCCGCGTAATCAATTTTGGCGATGTCGACCGCGTGGGAAGCATCGCGTTCCGCTCGCTCCTGGTCACCCAGGATGCCAAAGGCTACAACCGCAATCTCCAGAGGTCCTGCTAGCTCTATCGCGCGATCGACAACGCCAGCATGGGACGGAAAATCTGCGGCGTCGAAATCAAGCAAGTGCACGCTGCGCGCGCCCGCCGCCCGCAACTGCTGTTCTCTACCGTCCATTCCATGGGTGCCACGAGCAGCGAGCACGATGTCCTTACCGGGAGCCACCCGCCGAGCTATTTCGCCGCCGATATCACTGCGGCCACCGAGGATTAGTACGCCAGCCATTTAACGGACTTCACGCGGAGCTAGGTTAAGGGACTCGTAGCCATCGCTAGTAAGCACCATGATATCCTCCAAACGCATGCCCCACTTGCCTTCCACGTAGATGCCCGGCTCAATGGAAAAGGCCATGCCTTCTTCCAATGTGAGGTCATTGCCTTCCATAATGAACGGCTCTTCGTGAGTGGATAGGCCGATGCCATGGCCAGTGCGGTGGACAAAGTTGTCGCCCCAGCCGGCTGCAGCGATTGCCTTGCGGGTAATGGCATCGATCTCTGCGGCGATGCTACCGGGGTGGGCTGCAGCGCGGGCG
Source organism: Corynebacterium sp. KPL2825 (assembly GCF_037908445.1). Lineage (NCBI taxonomy): Bacteria > Bacillati > Actinomycetota > Actinomycetes > Mycobacteriales > Corynebacteriaceae > Corynebacterium > Corynebacterium sp. KPL2825. The sequence continues at coordinate 60,877 of NZ_JBBMGI010000003.1, forward strand.
GCTGCTTGGGCGTCGGCAAGCACGGCATAAGCATCCTGAAAGTCCTGCGGTGCCTTGGAAACGTCCCCGCCGACCACGTAGGTGCGGGTGCAATCGGAGTGGTAACCGGAAGGCAGAGTGCCGCCGATATCGACGACGACTGGCTCGCCCTCCGCTAACACACGGTCCGAGAAACTATGGTGCGGGTTGGCGCCGTTCGGGCCCGAGCCGACAATCACGAAATCGATAACGGTGTGCTCTTGCAAGATGAGCTCTTCCAATTCCTGAGCCACCTCCGCCTCGGTGCGGCCCGGCTGGAGGAGTTTTGGTACCTGTGCGTGGACCGCATCGATGGCCTGGCCAGCCTTGCGCAGCTCAGCAATCTCAGCTTCATCCTTGCGGGTAAAAAGCTCCGCCAGCGCGTAGGTAGCCAACTGATAATTGGCTTGTGGGATTAGATCCTGAAAACGCAGGACGTGGTCTGCAGTCAGCGACTGCCCCAGGGCCACATTGTTTAGAGCAGCGCCTGCACCATCTAGTGCTAGCTCATAGGGATTATCGCCGTCGTTCCAACTCCTTAGCTCTACATCCAGCTCTCCTACTGGAGCCGCCTTGATATCGGTGATATCGGTATTAGGCGCTGCGATCCACGCATTGCCTTGCTGCGGCACGACCAAAACGGTAAGGCGCTCGTGCGAGGAAACCCAGGAGCCAGTGAGATAGGCAAAGTCTGGACCCGTACCGATGAGGAGTAGATCGATGTCCTTGTCCTTAGCGGCCTGTTGGGCGGCCTGCAGGCGCTGGGCGTAGACATCAGCGGAAAAAGTCTGAGTAACAGTCATGTCCCAGAGTCTACTCGCCCAAGCCGCGGCCTCTAGGCGCCGATGGCTACCACACCGCGCTGAATGGCATCGATAGCCCGACGGGCATTGCGCTGAATCTCGCCGTCATAACCGGTCTTCGCCACCTGCTGCAGGAGGTCAATGACCTGCCGGCACCAGCGGACAAAATCACCGGGGGTAAGTTCGGCGCCGGCTTCATTAGCGGCAGCCATGCAATAGCCCAAGGGGGCACCGGCTGCCCATTGGTGGACGGCCAGGGCGAAACCAGCCTCCGGCTCACGGGTAGGCGGCAGACGGTGGCGCTGCTCATCGGCGGTGAGTTCGGTATAAACGCGCCACGTGCCATTCATGGCATCGGCCATGCGCTCGGTAGCTGCTTCTGGCTGCCCACTGGTAGCCTTGCGGTTTTCGAAACAGCACAAAGAAGCAACGCCGGCAAGCTCGGCAGGATCCAGCTCATCCCAAATCCCGCGCTTCAAGCACTGTGCCACGAGCAGATCGGATTCGCTGTGAATCTTGGCTAGACGCTCGCCTTCCTCAGTAATTACGGGCGTGCGTTCGGAACCTACCCCGGTGAACTCGACATAGTCCATTTCTGCCAGAAGGTCAACGATGCGCTCGAAGGTGCGGCCCAAAGTATCTGTAGCCTTATTTACCTTGGACTGGAGCTTGTCTCGGTCACGCTCGCGCCGTGCGAGCTTTTGTGCCAAGCCCGCCAGCTGCTCGCGATCAGTAGCCGGCCACTCGTGCGCGGGATGAGCGCGTAGCTGATCGCGCAACTGCCCTACCCGCTTATTGGGCCGAGTACGGGGCTGCGACTTCATCCGCTTGGGGCGATCGAAGTGCTCACGGCGCAAGACATCCTGCACGTAACGGGTATTGCGCCGTGGGTTCTTGCGTACCGGCTTCGGCACTTTAATGCGCCCCACCTGAATGGGAGGATTATTGATCCCGGCGGCGTCGATCCGACCAGACCACCCAGATTCCGTGGTAATCCACGGGCGGGGATCCGCGGTCTGGTTAGCGGGCGTGACAACCGCAGCGAGAATAGGGCGCTTCTTGCCGGGCATGGCGATAACATCACCTAGCTGCAGACGCCCCAGAACCGCAATAACCTCTTGGTTGCGTTGGTTAGCGCTATCGATTTTGGACTGCTTTTCTTCAGCGCTGAGTTCGCGGCGCAGGCGGACGTAGTCCATCAGTACCTCGGCGGGATCTTCCCCGTCTTTGGCAGGAGGTGCTAGCGACGCCACGGCATCATCCAGCTGGCTGCGCAGCTCGCGTACTCGATGTTCCGCGCGCTCAATTTCACGGGTTTCTTCCACCACCGAGCCATCCGCTTGGAACTGGGCAAAAGACTTCTCTAACAACCGAAGAGAGTCTTCGAACCCAAGCATGCCCAGCAAGTTGATTGCCATATTGTAGCCTGGAGCGAAGGTAGAAATGAGAGGGTAAGTGCGGGTGGAAGCAAGGCCGGCTACTTGACGCGGATCCATGGCGGGGGCCCATTGCACGACTGCATTGCCCAAGGTATCGATGCCGCGACGCCCCGCGCGGCCAGTTAGCTGCGTGTACTGGCCGGGGGTGAGATCAACGTGGGCCTCACCATTGAATTTGATGAGTTTTTCTAGCACCACGGTGCGCGCCGGCATATTGATGCCGAGAGCCAAGGTTTCGGTAGCGAAGACGGCGCGGACGAGGCCGCGTACGAAGAGGTCTTCCACGATGTGCCGGAAGGCCGGCAGCATACCTGCATGGTGTGCCGCGAAGCCCCGGGAAAGGGCTTCGCGCCAGCGCTTGAAGTCTAGGACCTGTAGATCTTCTTCGGGGATACCTTCTACACCAGCATCGACGATTTCTTTGATCTGCTGCGCTTCTTCTTGGGAGGTAAGCACCATGCGGCTGCGCAGACACTGATAGAGCGCGCCATCGCAGCCAGCGCGGGAGAAAATGAAGGTAATGGCCGGCAGCATGTCTTGGGACTGGAGTACTTTCAGTACCTCCGGACGGCCCAAGGGGCGATAGCGATCCTGCTGGCGAGAAGCACCGGAGCGTCCCCTTCCCCTTCCACGGAATTCACTACGACCACCGCCCTTGTGGCGGGCGCGGGCGCGAAAGCCCTTGCCGGACTTATAGTCTGCGCGACCGTCATCGGTATCGCCGGCCTCGAGGCGCTGGATTCTACGCTCTAGCTCGGCGTTGACTTGTCCGCCGGATTCGGGCTCGAAAAGCGGATAAATCTTACGTCCCAGCATCATCCACTGGTCGAGCGGAACTGGGCGGTGTTCGGAAACGATGACGTTGGTATCGCCACGCACAGTGGAAAGCCAATCGCCGAATTCTTCCGAATTGGACACTGTGGCAGATAGACCAATGATGGAGACATGGTCTGCCAGGTTGAGGATTACCTCTTCCCACACTGCGCCGCGCGAAGCATCAGCCAAAAAGTGGATTTCATCCATGACCACATGGGTAAGGCGATCTAGTGCTGCGGATTCTGCGTAGATCATATTGCGCAGCACCTCGGTGGTCATAACGACGATCTCTGCATCGGAGTTGATCGATACATCACCGGTGAGCAAGCCGACGGCTTCCTCACCGTGCTCTTCCACCAAGTCGTGATACTTCTGGTTGCTCAACGCCTTAATGGGAGTTGTATAAAAGCACTTGGTACCTCGGCTTAATGCCAGCGATACTGCGAACTCGCCCACAATGGTTTTGCCGGCGCCGGTCGGCGCGCACACCAGCACACCGTGCCCGTCTTCCACGGCTTGGCATCCCTTAACCTGGAACTCATCCAAGGGGTATGGCAGGGCTGCAGAAAAATAATCCAGATGAGTTTCAGTCATGACTCCCCAGGCTACCCGTGCCTAGAGGACATCGTCGAAAAAGCCGCCGCTGTTCGACGAAGTCCCGGTGCCGCCGGTGGTCCACGTCTGCGGCTGCTGTCGCTGTGCCTGCTGGACTGGTTGAGAAACCGGCTGAGAAGGAGCGGGCGAAGGGTGTACCTGGGTTGGCGCCGCGACGGGAGTAGGCCCTCCAACAGCGTCTGGACCGGCACCAAGCGGTGAAGCAGCCTCGTCGTCAAGGTCCATCCACTCGGGGCGCTGGCGTTGCATGCGCTTATCGTGGATGCGGCAGAACTGGAATGCAATCTCGATGAGAAGGATGAGCGATCCAGCCAAAACCACCATTGAGAAGGGATCCTGGCCCGGGGTAACAAAGGCGGCGAAAATCATCACGACGACAATAATGATCCGCCGCTTGTCCTTGACATGCTCATATTCCAGCACGCCAATAAGATTGAGCGACACAATGAGCAGGGGAATTTCAAAGCTGATGCCGAATATCAGCAGCAATGCCAAAAGGAAGTAGAAATAGCGTTCACCTGTCAGCGCTGCTGTTTGGTACTCTTCACCGATGCCCATGAGGAATTCCAGCCCAACGGACAGGATGAAATACGCGAGCACGGCGCCAGCAACGAATAGTCCCACTGCGGCAGAGACGAAACTCAAGGTGTAGCGACGCTCATTTCTATGGAGGCCAGGGACTACGAAGGCCCAAATCTGATATAGCCACACCGGCGAGGACAATACGGTGCCCGCCAGAGCGCCTACCTTCAAGCGCAGCAGGAGCATTTCAAAAGGGCTGGTGGCCAAAAGACGGCATTCGCCATCCGCACTGAAAGAGGCGCGCTTGTCTGCTGGCAGCGCACAATAGGGCTCGCGGAGGATCTCACCCAGCGGGGAGATACCGAACGGTGCGCGTTGGTACCAGATAAAGCCAATGATGGCGCCGACGACCACCGCTAAAACGGCGATGATGACGCGGCGGCGCAGCTCCTGCAGGTGCTCCACCAAGGTCATTTCCCCGGTAGGGTTCTTCGGCTTACGGGAAAACCGCAGCTTCCCCTTCACGTTCTTGCTTGCCTTCGGGGCAGAAACAGGCTGTGACTGTGGCGACATCAGTGTGGCTCTTTCAACGCAAAGAAGCGAACACTTCCCTGCTACGCGGATTGCGAGGGCATATCCGCGCGCTGTAGAGGTGTTCGCGCAACGACGGGCTGGGGGCGTTTACTGCTGAGGGTTGGTGTGGTTCTGCTGGCCCGGCTGCATGTCTGGTCGGTTCCAGAATTCCTCATCGGACTGCTGCTTCTGGTTCAGCTGTGCCTGCGCCTGGGAACGCTGGGTATCCTCGGACTGCATCTCATTAACCTCAGATTTGAAGATACGCATGGAACGGCCCATGGAACGTGCCAGATCCGGCAACTTCTTTGCACCGAATAGCAAGACGATAACGAGAACGATTAGGCCGATTTCCATAGGTCCTAGGCTCATGGAGAAACCTCTTTCAACTAGTGCGCCAGCATGCCGGGCAGCGGTACTTCCGGAAAATCTTCCAGCGGGCGGGCGCAGTTAACGGGCAAGTAACTGGCTATTGAGTATAGCCGCTCAAAGCGGTGTTTCCTCGTTCCGCAATGAGCTTAACCACGGATTGAGGAGCCACTACCCGCAACCTATCAGCTTGACCCAAGGCAAAGCGAATAAGCCAATCTACTGATCCCATAGGCATCGTTGCAGCTATTTCCCCATTTCCCAGGTCTTCGCCCAGCCGCATATCGTAGTATTCGGCCAGCCACGTGAATTCTTGGTGAATTGCTAATTTCACGGTGTCCGCGTTGCCCAAATTAAAGGGTGAAGCGGCATCAAAATCGAGGTCCTTCAGGTGCGGCTGCGCCTGCTCTTTTTCCATATGAGCGTTCCTAATGCGGTCGATCCGGAAGGTGCGATGGGCTTGCTTTGCTTCTTCCCATGCCGCCAGGTACGGCTCAGAATCAACGATGAATATGCGCGCCGGATCCACTAGCCTCTCGGATTCTGCATTAGACGAAGCACTCCAGTAGCGCAGCCGCACCCGCTTTCGTTCATTGACCGCTTGGGTCAAAAGCGCCTGAATATCCGTTTCTTCAGGGGCTGGAGTAGACAGCGAATCGTAGATAGCTGCAGTCTTTTCATCCATGATGCCGCGCAGTTTAGCAGCGGCGGATTCGACCGCGTGGGCATCGATAAGCCCCGGCATGGCCTGCAGGGACTCTAAGGTAAGGAGCAAGGCGCCGGCCTCGGTGGGGGTAAGGCGCAGAGCTTGGCTTAAGCCTTGATCATTGTGGATGGTTACCCCATCGCGGTAGCTGAAGCTGAGATCAATGAGATCTTCAGTATTGCGGCCCGTGCCGGAACAAAATAGACGATCGAGGGCCTCCTTCAGCTCACCGGGCTCCATTCCCAAATCCGTAGCCGCTTCCATGGGCGTTTTGTCGGGGTGATTTTTAAAGTAAGGAATCAGGTTCAAAGAGCGCACGAGCGCCTGGAGCTTTTGCGATGCATCGGCCATAGCTAGCGTCCTTCCTGCCGTTGCGCGGCGGCGCGCAGAAGAGAAATGACCTCCTGGCGCACCCCGCCAGGTTCGACCACCTGTACCTCTGGCGCGTACCCGGCCGCTGTGCGCACGAGCCAATCCTTATCCACGTTGCGCAGCATTACTGTGCCATCAGGCTGCTTCTCGCCCGCATCCATTAACTCCTGTGCCTTTCCCACCGGAATAATAAGCCGCGCGTCTACCTTTTCTCCGCGCTGCAATGCGCGCTCTACCAAGGCCTGCAAGGTCTCTGTTGGGACGGTGTGTTCTGCGGGATGATGTGAGCGTTTGATATCGGAGACACGAAGCGCACGAAAGACACGTGGGGCGCCGCGGTCCACATCGAAACCCACGATGTAAATGTGGCTATCACGGTTGACCACTCCCCAAGGATCCATCACGCGGCGTACTGGCTTAGCGGCCGGGTTTGCGCGGTAGGAAAAAGTAATGCGCAGTCGGTTGCGCACCGCAGCGAGGACAGAGGTAATAACTTCCGGGGCGAGGCGGGTGATGTCATTGACTGCTGTGTACACCGGCGCGCCGGAAAGGTTGCGCGAGGCGCCGCTGGCGGCAATCTTGGTCCACCCAGATAAAGAGAAATCGCTTAAGCCTCCCGTGGTACCCATTCCCCCTGCTATGCCTAAAACCATGGCCTCTTCCGGAGAAAATTCCACCGGCGGTAGCTGGTAACTACTCGCGTCAAGACGGTAGCGCGCGCCATCCTCACCACCGGAATGCACAATGGGCACCCCAGCGCGTTGGAGGGTCGCTATATCGCGCGCCAAGGACTTGGCAAAAGCCTCGCCCGACTTATCGCCGTACCCGGCAACGTGGCGACGAATCCATGCAGCGCTGCGATCAGGGCTACCGCCGGAGTTTGCCGCGCCTTGTAGCGCGAAGGAGAGGTTGGTGAGCCTTTCTACCGCCTCATCATGCCGTTTGGGCGTGGGGTTGTGTGCTGCCACGTGCTGTGTTGTCTCCCTGATATGACTCTATGGTGGATCTAGCTGTGGTGTGAACGCATATAGTCTAGCAATGCATCGACTCGTTCATCGTGGGCAATGAAGGGATCCAAAAGTTCCTCGGTTCGCGGTTCGGGCCGATTGACTTTCAGCCGCGTCCAATCAACGGTGACATTGGCGCCACAGTTACGCGCGGTAGCCAAGAACTGGCCGCGCAGCGCAGCGCGCGTGGTCGCCGGCGCTGTGTCCATCGCGCGTTCAATATCAGAATCCTCAATCCAGCGATCGATAAGACCTTTGCGCAGCAGTACATGGTAGAGCCCGCGTCCAGGACGGATATCGTGATAGGTCATATCAATCTGGGCCAGCTTAGGGTGGTCCCACTGCCCACCGAGCCGCGCACGGTAGCGCTCAAGCAGGGCGAGTTTAATGACCCAGTCGATTTCCCTGTCCACTTCGGAAAAATCTTGGGTCTCAATGGCGCGCAGGGTGCGTTGCCAGAGATCAACTACGCGCCGCATTTCGGAGGTAGGGGTACCAGCGTCTTCCCTTTCTTCCAGCCATTGGCTTGCGCGCATACAGAGCTGCTGTTGCACCTCCAGCGCGGTGACTGATCCACCTCCGCTAAGTGGTAGTTCGGTCGATCCCGTCATATCGCGCGCAATAGCGCGGATATGGTGAATCGGCTTTTCGATCTCATATTTCGGCAGCTCAAATCCGGCCTCCAACATTTCCAAAATGAGCAGCGTTGAACCTACTTTCAGCGCCATAGTTGGCTCGGCCATATTGGAATCTCCCACGATGACGTGCATGCGGCGGAAGCGTTTGGAATCGCCATGCGGCTCGTCGCGGGTATTGATGATGGGACGCGAACGGGTGGTAGCAGAAGAAACGCCTTCCCACACCTGGTCCGCACGCTGCGAGAGCAGGAATTGGGCGGGCTTATCGCCCTTAGCGGGTTGGACCATGCCGGCGCCGCAGATGAGCTGACGGGTGATGAGGAACGGCAGGAGCTCAAGGCCCAAGTCCTTGAGGACCATATGGCGGCTGATGAGATAGTTTTCGTGGCAGCCGAAGGAATTGCCAGCCGAGTCCACGTTGTTTTTAAAAAGGTACACCGCACGCGGGTGGCCCTCAGCGGCGAAAGTTTGCTCTGCTTGCTCGCCAAGCCGGTTGACAATGGCATCGCCGGCGCATTCATAGGCTAAAAGCTGGCTTAAACTATCGCACTCGGCGGTGGCTACCTCGGGGTGGGAACCGACATCGAGGTAGAGGCGGCTGGCATTGGTAGAAAAAATATTGGAGGAGGAATGCTCTTGGACAATGGGCCGGAAAAGCACGCGCGCTACCTCATCGGGGCTCAGAGTCCGTTCCTTCGAGCCCGCGCTGGTAGTTAGGCCATATTCTGTTTCAATGCCCATGATGCGTCGGGCAAAGACAGGGCGCTGGTCACTCACCCTTACTGCCCGCCCTTTTGGACATAGGAGCGCACGAATTCCTCGGCGTTATTTTCTAGTAGCCCGTCGATCTCATCGAGGAGTTCATCGGTGCCGGTTGTATTGATGCTGAGCTGCGTGGAGGTAAATTCCTCGTCGCCAGCGGAGTTATCGCCGCCATTACCGCCGGTGACCTGAGACTGGTGAGTGGACATAGGTGGGAAATCCTTTCTGTGGATCCTGCTTTAATTCGTGGTTGTTAATTACGGTACTCGGGGTGGATCTCGCTGTCAGTGAGTCTTTGGAGAAGATCCTCGACCGTGTCGGCGGCGTCAATCATCTCTCCACATTCAGCCTGAGTGAGACCAGTGGCGATATCCATGGGGACTGTGGCCCACGGTGCGTCGGTGCCCTCCCCTACTCGTACGGTGAGGCTTTGCCAGCTTGCGGCAATGATGTTCTCGCCGAATTTCTGCGTTACTCGGCCGCGGAAATAAGCGCGGGTGTCCTCCGGCGGACAGCTGGAAGCACGCTCAATTTCGGCGGCGCTAAAAAGCTGCCGCATCTGGCCTTTGCGCACTAGAGCGTGGTGAAGCGATTTGGCTGGGTCAATCTCCGCGTATTGCAGGTCTATGAGCCGCAGCTTGGGGTCGTCTGGATTGACGCCGCGGTCGAGATAGCCCTTAATCAGGCGATACTTTGCCACCCAGTCCAGCAGGTGTGCGGCCTGCATCGGGTCTTTCTCCAGTAGCGAAACTACCTCGTCCCAGGCCGCGAGGACCTTGTGATCGGTGGGTGTGCGTGGGGTGACGCGTGCGCGATATTCGGCAAGGAGCTCTAGGGCGGTGAGCTGGCGGGCGTCGGCAAGCGTGAGCCGATGCTGAAGCCTAAGATCGCGGCTCACGCGTGGGACTTCCGCCACAGCATCCTGCAGGCGGAGGTCGCTGAAGTCCACGCCCTCTTCGATGGCATCGAGCACCAGAGAGGTCATCCCCAGTTTGAGCAATGTAGACGTCTGCGACATATTCGCGTCCCCAATGATGACGTGGAGGCGGCCGAAGTCAGCATGGACCGCATGCGGCTCATCGCGGGTATTGATAATGCCGCGGTTGAGGGTGGTCTCCAGCGAGATTTCTTGCTCAATATAATCAGCGCGTTGGGAGATCTGGAAACCTGGCTCTTCACCAAACTCGCCGCGTCCCATGCGCCCGGCGCCGATGACTACCTGGCGAGCAACGAAGAAAGGGATGAGGGCCTGCGCCATGGTGTCGAAGTCCGTTTCACGGGAGTACTGATAGTTCTCATGAGAGCCATAAGAGGCGCCTTTTCCATCCACGTTATTTTTATAAAAACGCAGGGCTGGGCAGGGCTCGTGGTTGGCAAGAACGGACTTTCCTTGCGCGCTCAGCCCCGCCACGGCCGCAGCCGCTTGCAGGAGCGTGGCGTCCCCTGCGGCGTCATAAAGCGTAGCTTCCCAGGCATTAGTGCATTCCGGTGCGGAATACTCCGGGTGCGCGTGGTCAACATAAAAGCGCGCGCCATTAGCCGTGACCACATTGGCTACTCCGATGGCATTCGGGTCGACTACGGGCACCGTCTGGTAGCGCTTGAGATCAAAACCGCGGGAATCGCGCAGCGGGTGTTCCTCGGCAAAATCCCAGCGTGAGCGCGCCCCTGTGTGCATCGCGGCATAAGCTACTACCGCGTGAGTGGAAGAAATAATAGGTGAGTACTCCGGTAGCTCTGGGGTCGCAATTCCGTACTCGGTTTCGGTACCTACAATGCGGCTCATGCGCTCCTCCTTGTGGTCAATAACTCCACCCGTTCCACGCGGGCACCGGAATGGTCTTGGGAAATGATCTTGGTCCATTCCTCCGGGTTGGTGGAGGTAGGTACATATTCGGACTCGGCGCGCTCGGCTGCGATGGCATCGAGCAAGTGTTGCTTGGCGATGCCCTCGTGGTCCCCACCTGCCGCCTGCTCGCTGCCTGCACGCAACCGGAGAGCGTCCTTGATAGCCAGCTTTTTGGCCCGCGAGAGGATATTGGCAATCATTGCGCCGGAGACAAAGTCGCGGTAATGCAATATTTCCCGTTCCCCGCTGGAAAAGTGCAGCTGTACGAAGGGGCGATCGGCATAAAGCTCATCCACCGCGGCGATAATGAGTTCGTCCAACGCGCCCTGGTGCGGGACGGATTCGGTGAAGTGCCGGGCGAAAATTTCTCGGGCCCCCTGTTTATTCGGGCGGTTAACCCGGATCTTGATGTCAAGCCGGCCGGGGCGCATGATGGCGGGATCGATGAGTTCTTCGCGGTTGGTAGCGCCAATGACGATCACATTGGACAGGCTCTCAACTCCATCGAGCTCCGTGAGCAGCTGGGGAACAACCGTGGTTTCCATATCGGAGGACACACCCGAGCCACGAGTGCGGAAGATCGATTCCATCTCATCGAAGAAGATGACCACTGGCCGGTCAGCGCTGAGCTGGGCCAATTCGCGGGCCCGCTCAAAAATGAGGCGGATGCGGCGTTCCGTCTCCCCCACATACTTATTGAGCAGCTCTGGGCCCTTGATATTGAGGAAGTAGCTCGTGCCGTCGCTGCCTAATTGCTGGGCTAAAGAGTGGGCTACTGCCTTGGCAATAAGCGTCTTACCGCACCCTGGAGGGCCATACAGGAGCACGCCCTTAGGCGGCTGTAGCTCGTATTGGTGATAGAGGTCGGGATGGATAAACGGTAGCTCTACGGAATCGCGGATCTGGGAAATCTGCTCGTCCAGCCCGCCGATATCCTCATAGCGCACATCCGGGACCTCTTCCAAAGAAAGCTGGGTGACTTCAGTCTTTTCCACCTTTTCTAGTGCGATGGCAGCTTTGGGATCCACGAGTACTACCTCGCCTGCCGACACCCGGGTATCCTCGCGCAGTGCTTGGGCTAGCAGCACTACCTTTTCCTCACCAGAGGAATTTGCCACTATCAGGCGGTCTTGACTGAGGCGCTCCACCACCGTTGCTAGCTCGCCTGTACGCTCAGGCGGGCACCCTTCCACGACCACGAAGCCATCGCCCAAGCGAACCTGCTGGCCGGCCGAGAGACTGCCTGGTTCCACGTTAGGCGAGACCTTAAGCTGCATAATGCGGCCATTGGTATAGACGTCCGCGGTGGTTCCCACCTCGCTGTGGTTCGGCGAATAACCTAGAAAAACACCGTAGGTCGATGCCGGCTCAGCCAGCGCGTTGAGCTCGGCAAAAAGCTGCTCCAGCTTCACGCGCGATTCTTTTAATAAGCCCGCCAACTTCTGATTGCGGGCGGCAAGCTGGCTTACCTGCCGCTTATAGTCCGTGGCTTCATCCATGCCCACTACTCTAACGCGGCGCGGGCAGCGAAAGAGGGCACTTCCGCTTTAAATTCTGGGCGTTAAAGCGGCCCTACTTCCGGGCACGGCGCTGCGGGCGTGGTGGGGTGACACCATCGGCCAGGCGGCGAGTCCAGATGAGGAAGGCGGTGTGCGCATTCATGCGGTGCTCTGGGCGGGTAGCTAGGCCTTCGACCTTCCATTCACGCACCAGCGATTCCCATGCCTTGGGCTCAGTGAAGCACTTGAGTTCACGAATGCCTTCCATGACCTTCATTAGCTGTGGCACCGTTGCCACGTAGGTCATAAACACGCCACCTGGGATGAGGAGATCGCGCACGGTCTCCAAGTGTTCCCATGGTTCGAGCATGTCGAGGATAACGCGGTCTACCGGCCCACCCAGGTCTGCAGCGGTAACGTCTGCCAGATCACCAAGGCGCGGCGACCACCACTCCGGCTGCTCGCCAAAATATTCCTTCACGTTATCCACCGCATACTCAAGGTGATCATCGCGCACCTCATAGGAATACACATGGCCTTCTGGGCCGACGGCACGCAGCAAAGACATGGATAGCGCACCGGAACCGGCACCGGCCTCGAGCACGCGCGCGCCCATGAAAATATCGCCCTCTACCAAGATCTGTGCCGCATCCTTGGGGTAAATCACCGCGGCACCGCGCGGCATGGACAGCACATGGTCCACCATCAGGTGGCGGAACAGCAGGAAGGAGGAGCCAAGGGTGGACTCAATAACCGAACCCTCATCCATACCCACGATGTCATCGTGGTTAATTATGCCCTTGTGGGAGTGGAACTGGCCTCCCTCTTCAAGGATGACCGTGTAGTGGCGCCGCTTGGCGTCAGTAAGCTGCACGCGGTCGCCATAGGCAAAGGGGCCGGAATAAGCCATGTCTCAAGACTCCTCGAGGTTGCGATTACTATCCCACCAAGTATGCCTCAAGCGCTTGTGCAAGCCATACTTGGTCCCGCTCGCCCACCATTTCACGCGCCGAGTGCATCGACAGCATGGGCACGCCCACATCCACGGTGTCGATGCCCAAACGGGTTGCGGTGATGGGACCGATGGTCGATCCGCACGGCACGTCATTATTGCCCACAAAGCGCTGCACCGGCACGCCAGCCTTGTCGCACGCTGCTTCCCACAACGCCACTGTGGTGGCATCGGAGGCATAGCGCTGGTTGCCGTTGATCTTGGTCACTGGGCCCTTGCCGATTATCGGGTGGTGCGTGGGATCGTGCTTGTCCACGTAATTGGGATGCACCGAATGTGCCGCATCGGCCGACACACAACTCGAGCGGGAAAACATCTGGAAGCGTTCCTCCTCGTTAGCTCCCAGTGCCCGGGCCGTTCGAGTAATGACGTCCGCCAGAATAGGCCCGCCCGCACCGTAGCGGGAGCTGGAACCTACCTCTTCGTGGTCAAAGGCCATCATGACCAAAATATCCTTGCCCTGATAGTCCTTGGCAGCATTCTTCATCGCCGCCAAGGAGGCATGTACAGAAGAAAGATTATCCATGCGCCCGGCTGCAATGAACTGCTCTCCTGCCCCAAAGACCTCACCTCGGGCGGCATCGGCCGTAATCAGGTTGAAGGATGCAATATCCTGCTTGCCGACGCCCGCCTTCTCCCCCACTACCTGCAAGATCGATGCCTCTGGGTCACCGACGCTTAAGACAGGCTGCATATTGTGCTGTCGGTCTGGTTTGAACTCATCCTTGCGGTACAGGTGGATGGCCAAAGACGGCAGGCGCAGGACAGGGCCAGTATTTACCACATGCCGCGTGCCGTCCTTAGTCACAATCTGGCCAGCGACGGTCAACTCTCGGTCAAACCAGGTATGCAGTAGCGCCCCGCCGTAGACCTCTACTGCTACTTGCTGCCAGTCCGCCGCCGAAAAGTCCGGCGTGGGTTTGAGCACCAGGCCCGGCGAGTCCGTATGTGACCCCACGATGCGAAAACCAGAATTCTTATCCGCCTCCTGTGGTACATACCAAGCCGCTACCGCGCCACCGCGCACCATCACGTGGCCACCTGGTGCGGCCGACCATTCCTCACTCTCATCCTGTAGATCAAATCCCACCTCGCGCAATTGGCGGGATACCTCCTCCGCAGCGTGATAAGAGGAAGGAGAAGCGGCGATGAAATTAAGGAATTCTTCGGTATAACTCATACCTCCTAGCTTGCCACGAAACGCACGGCGATAGGCTAGATACACCATGGCTACTTCATCGACACCCCGCCCGCTTGCCCTGTCACCCTCGCGCGCTTCCGATTACAAGCAGTGCCCACTGCTCTATCGCTTCCGGGCCATTGACAAGCTGCCCGAACCCAAAACCATTGCACAGGTCAAAGGAACCCTAGTGCATGCCGTACTGGAAGAAATGCATAAGCTACCGCGCGCAGAGCGCACCTATCCTGCCGCAGTAAAGATGATTAAGCCCTCGTGGGCAGACATGACCGCAAAGGACGCGGAACTGCTCGAGCTCGTGCCAGAAGAAGACACCTATGACTTCTTCGTTTCCGCCAGAGAACTGCTCAAAGGCTATTTCCAGATGGAAAACCCACAGGGCTTTGATTGCCAAGAAACCGAGATGTACGTCAACACAGTTCTTCCCAATGGCGTTCCCGTTCGTGGCTTCATCGACCGAGTGGATCGCGCGCCGACGGGCGAGGTCCGCGTCGTTGACTATAAAACCGGCAAGAAACCACTGCCCCGCTATTCACAAGATGCCCAATTCCAAATGCGTTTCTACGCGCTAGTCTACTGGCGCATTCTAGGCACTATCCCCCACCAGTTGCGGCTTATGTACCTCAAGGTCTTGGACTCGATGTTTCTTAGCCCAAACCGAGAGGAGCTGGAGTACTTCGAGCGCGATCTCGGCGAGTTGTGGGCCAAAATTGAAGCCGATGGGCGCGCCGGGGATTTCCGCCCCAAGCCCTCCAAGCTATGTGGCTGGTGTGCCCACCAGGATCTCTGCCCCGAATTCGGCGGCACGCCGCCGCAGTATCCAGGGTGGCCTGGTTCCGCGGCGGATAACAAGGACTAGGTCCACGCGGCCTTAGAAAAGTCCGGAGATAGTGCCGTCCTTATCGACGTCTATGTTGTTGGCCGCTGGCTTCTTTGGCAACCCCGGCATCGTCATAACATTGCCGGTAAGCACAACGATAAAGCCTGAGCCGGTGCGCGGCAGCAATTCACGGACATGCAGCGTATGGCCTTCCGGCGCACCCAATTCAGATGCATCATCGCTGAAGGAATACTGAGTCTTGGAAATGACCACGGGTAGCTTGTCCCAGCCATTGTCCTGGATGTACTTCAGATCTTTAAGCGCCTTTGCTCCATACTCCACGCGGTCGGCGCGATAAATCTCGCGAGCAATGGTCTCGATGGAGGCTTCAATTCCTTGCTGCGGATCGTAGAGCTGCTTGGCACCGCCCTGCAGGTTCTCCAGCAAGGTCTCTGCCAGCTTAGTCGCACCTGCACCGCCCTCGGACCAGACGTTGGCTTCTTCCAAGGCCACTCCAAAGTCCTTGGCCCACTGCCGCATAAACTCGCGTTCCGCCTCCGTATCCGACCAAAAGAGGTTGAGCGCTACCACTGGCTTGATACCGAATTTGCGCAGATTTTCTACGTGGCGCTCAAGGTTGACAATGCCCGCCTTGAGCGCATCTAGGTTCTCTTCCGTGAGCTTATCTTTGGCTACTCCGCCGTTGTATTTTTGCGAACGAATGGTGGCAACAACAACCGCACCGGCAACATCCAGATCGCCAAAGCGTGCCTTGATATCGACGAACTTTTCCCCGCCCAAATCGGAGCCGAAGCCAGCTTCGCTCAGGACAATATCGCCGAATTGTAGAGCGGTTTGAGTTGCTAATAGGGAGTTGCAACCGTGGGCAATATTGGCGAATGGTCCACCGTGTACCAAGGCTGGTACCCCGCCGAGGGTCTGTACGAGGTTCGGATTAAGGGCATCACGCATCAGTGCCGTGAGCGCACCTTCTGCGTTCAGGTCACGCGCGGTAACAGGGCGTTGATCGTAGGTGAACCCGATGGTGATATCGCCAAGACGTTTCTTCAGGTCTTCAAGGTTTGTGGCCAAGCACAAAATGGCCATGATTTCAGAAGCGGCAGTAATGGTGAAACCGGTTTCAGCGGGTACGCCGTGGGCTGGGCCGCCCAGTCCAGTGACCACGTTGCGCAAGGCACGGTCGTTGACGTCCATGCACCGCTGCCACGTTACTCGTCGTGGGTCGATACCCAACGCGTTTCCTTGATGTATGTGGTTATCAATGATGGCGGCCAAGGTGTTGGTTGCGGAGGTAATCGCGTGAAAATCCCCGGTGAAGTGCAGATTGATGTCCTCCATGGGCACAATCTGTGCATAGCCGCCGCCAGCCGCACCGCCCTTAATGCCCATCACTGGCCCTTGGGAGGGCTCTCGCAGGGCAACTATCGCTTTCTTGCCCAATTGGTCTAGGGCATCGGTCAAGCCGATGAGAACGGTGGATTTTCCCTCGCCGGCAGGGGTAGGTGATACGCCGGTGACAAGCACCAGCTGGCCCCGGTTTTCCTTGGAATAGTCAACCTTGGTGATATCTACCTTGGCTTTGGTGGTGCCGTAGGGAATCACGGCGTCGGAAGGAATGCCCGCCTTGGCGGCAATCTCCGTGATCGGCTGCAGTTGGTGGGCTTGGGCAATTTCAACATCGGATAGCTGAGTAGTCATGGCCTAAGCCTACCGAGCGATTGAGTTAAATAAGGCTCATTTAGACAAGAAAGTGAAATGAATTAAGTTGCCCGCTGATGCTGCAACCAAAAAGGCGCCCTGAAGGGCGCCTTGGAGATGGTTTTAACTTCCTCTAGTTATAGGAGGACGAAACCGAATGCATAGCCCAAGAGAACCGAGAGCACGATGCTGACCGTACCTGGGATCAGGAATGGGTGGTTGAATACGGCCTTGCCGATACGAGTCGAGCCGGTATCGTCCATCTCCACTGCTGCCAACAAGGTTGGGTAAGTCGGCAGGATAAACAGAGCGGACACCGCCGGGAACGCAGCGACTGCGGTAATGGGGCTTACTCCCAGGGCAAGGGCTGCCGGCATAAGGGCCTTGGTCGTAGCGGCTTGCGAGTACAGCAACGCTGCAGCGAAGAATAGCACCACTGCGAGCAGCCACGGCGAAGATTCAATAACGCTGCCAGCCATAGACTGAATATCGTCCATGTAGTGGTTGATAAGGCTGGTGCCCAGCCAAGCCACGCCCAGCACACAAATACATGCGGACATACCGGACTTGAAGACCGGCGTATTCAAAACATCTCCAGCCGGGACCTTGGTCATCATAACGATGATGGTGGCAGCGGTGAGCATGACCGTCATAATGGCTTCATTACGTGGAAGGGTCGGGTCGGCGATAAGCCCCACCTGCTCCGAGGTCAGGGTGGCCCACGCCATCACGATGATGATGGCTACCAAGAACACGAGAACAGAAGCCTTGGCACCCTTCTGCGGAGAGTAGTTCCCTGCGCCGAGTGGTTCCTTGACCAGGCCTTGTGCCTTGCGCTCCAAGTAAACCGGATCATCTTCAAGCTCTTTGCCAAACTTATTAGCTACCCAGGCAGCTGGGAAGATAGACAGGAATGTCGCCGGAATAACGACCGCCAGTACCTGCAAATAGCCCACCCCAGTCGGCTCTAGCAGGCTAGCGAGCAACACCACGGCTGCCGAAATGGGCGAAGCACAGATTGCCATCTGAGAGGCAACTACCGCGATGGATAGCGGGCGTGAAGGACGAACCTTACCCTCTTTAGCTACCTCGACGATAACCGGCAAAGTAGAAAACGCAGTGTGCCCGGTGCCAGCGAGAACCGTCATTAGCCACGTCACAATTGGCGCGTAGAACGTGATCCGCTTTGGGTTTTTGCGCAGGAACTTCTCTGCAATGTGCACCAAATAGTCCATACCGCCAGCTCGCTGCATTGCTGCGATAGCAGCAATGACGGTCATGATGATGCCGATAACATCGAAGGGGATATCTTCCCTAGTAATGGGAACACCGGTGAGACCAAGCGCCAACACGCCGAGGCCGCCGGCCATACCGATACCAATTGATCCAATTCTCGCACCCAAAACGATGGCCGCGAGAACGATGACTATATGAACAATAACCATGGACGTACTCCATACGCTCTCTATGCAAACTATGGGCACGCATCTCCATAGAGAGTGCATGCCGTCCTCAACATCTTCTATTTTGCACCCGCTGTGGTGATTTATTCATTCAAATTGCCTGTTTGTGTTGATTCCCACATAAAATAAGGATTCCGCTATAAAATGACCGGTATTCTAAGGCGCATTGTCCCTGTACAGAGGGATAAAAGATGAATGTGAATAGTGCTCCTTCACCATGCACAAACCCCCGCAGCCTCCGCCTTCTTTTACTTCCATGTGAAGTAAAAGTGGCGGCAACTGCGGGGGCCTACTGCGCGGGCACTTTGCCCTGCTGCTCCAAAAGCGCTGTGGGCTTAGTCTTCGTCGATGAAGAGCTGGCCTCGGAACTCTGGGTGCATGAGGTTTTCTACGGACAGAACCTTGTTCAAGGTTGCTTCATCCAGCAGGCCCTTCTCCAGGACGAGTTCCTTGACGCCCTTGCCGGTCTCCAAGGACTCCTTAGCGATCAAATCACCATTGTGGTGGCCGATGAACGGATTCAGGTAGGTGACGATACCAATGGAGTTTTCTACGTAGGCGCGGCACACATCCGCGTTGGCGGTGATGCCCGTGACGCACTTTTCGTGCAGTGCATCGACGGCGTTGCCCATGATACGAATGGACTGGAACAGTGCTTCGCCGATGACCGGCTCCATGACGTTTAGCTGCAGCTGGCCTGCCTCAGCGGCCATGGTGACGACGTGATCATTGCCGAAGATCTTGAAGCAGGTCTGGTTGACAACCTCCGGGATAACCGGGTTTACCTTACCCGGCATGATGGAGGAGCCAGCCTGGCGGGCTGGCAGATTAATCTCAGCCAGGCCAGCGCGAGGGCCGGAGGACAGCAGGCGCAGGTCATTACAAATCTTGGCGAGCTTCATCGCTGCGCGCTTGATGGTTGCGTGCAGCAGCACGTAAGCACCACAGTCAGAGGTTGCTTCAATGAGATCGCGTGCGGTCTTCATTTCCAAGCCCGTAACCTCAGACAAGGCTGCGGTGACCTGGTGGCGGTAGCCGGCAGGAGTATTAACGCCGGTGCCAATCGCGGTTGCGCCCAGGTTGATCTCCAGCAGTCGGCGCTGAGCATCACGCAGCAATGCTTGTTCCTCGTTCAGGTTATTGGCAAAGCCCTTGAACTCATCGCCCAAGGTCATCGGAACAGCGTCCTGAAGCTGGGTACGGCCCATCTTTAGGATGTCCTGGAATTCATTGCCCTTGTCCTGGAACGCGGCGCGCAGGCCATCCATGCGCTCAATGAGGTGGTCAACCGCTGCATGCAGACCCAGGCGGAAACCGGTCGGGTAAGCATCGTTGGTGGACTGGGACATGTTCACATCATCATTGGGGTTGATGATGTCATAAGAGCCCTTCTCCTCACCAAGGTATTCCAGAGCGAGGTTGGCAACGACCTCGTTGGTATTCATGTTCAGCGAGGTACCAGCACCACCCTGGAAAACGTCCAGTGGGAACTGGTCCATGCAGCGGCCCTCTTCCAGGATCTGGTCACAAGCCCAGATGATGGCTTCGGCCTTCTTCTTAGGCAACACGTGAAGGCGACGGTTTGCCATGGCAGCCGCCTTTTTGACCTGGACCATGCCGCGAATGAAGTGCGGGATGGTGTTGATGGTCACGTAAGAAATCTGGAAGTTTTCCATAGCGCGAACGGTGTGCACACCGTAGTAAGCGTCCGCTGGAACTTCCAAAGAGCCAAGAAGGTCGGTCTCGGTGCGAGTCTTCTTGCTGGAATTCTTAGGTGCCTTCTGTTCGGCCACCTTCTGCTGTGCAGCGTGAGTGGAAGTATCAGCTTCCTTCTTCTTCACGTCCTTTGCTGCAGACTTGGTGTCCTTTTCTTCTTTCTTAGAGGACTTTGCCATGATGGCTCGGCTCCTTTGCCTGTCGAGACTTATATTCGGATGAGTAACCTCAAGCGCTAATGTTAGCCACGACTGAATCTATTTGGGCCGACCCAGAAAATTCGCTCCCCCTAAAAGCGGGCGATGCGTAAATCAGAAGCCAAGATTGCCTCCGCACCGAGTTGGGAAAGTCGGTCCATGACTTGGTTGGCGTTTTTCTTGGGAACCATCGCGCGCACCGCCACCCAGCCCTCACGCGCTAAGGGCGAGACCGTAGGACCCGTCAACCCGGGAGTAGTACCAGTGGCCTCATCGAGATTAGATTGAGCGATGTTGTAATCGATCATCAAATAGGTGCGAGCGTGCAAAATTCCCTGCATGCGGTCGAGCACCACCTGCTCTTCTTCGCTAACGTCCACCCCTGTGCGCTTGATTACTACCGCCTCGGACTCAATGATCGGCTCGCCGAACGGCGCCAACCCTTGTTGGCGCAAGGTAGTACCAGTTGACACGACATCAGCAATGACATCGGCAACGCCTAACCGGATGGAGATCTCTACCGCTCCGTCTAGCCGAATAACATCGGCCTCAATTCCATGCTCGGCAAGGTTCGCACGGACAAGATTGGGGTAAGAGGTCGCGATCCGGCGACCATCCAGTTGAGAGATATCCCACTCCTCCCCCTGCGGGGCTGCATAGCGAAAAGTGGATCCTCCAAACCCTAATGGCAGAACCTCATCAAAGCTCGCCTTTGAGTCGAGAGCTAAATCGCGACCGGTAATACCCAGATCCAAAACACCGCGGGCGACATAGATGGCGATATCTTTGGGCCTTAAGAAGAAAAACTCAACCCCGTTATCCGCATCAACCACGTTGAGTGTTTTGGAATGTCCACGCCCCTTGTAGCCGGCCTCTGTAAGAATCTCCACGGCGGATTCTGACAATGAGCCTTTGTTCGGTACAGCAATCTTTATCATGTGGATCCTTCCGTCCCGTGGGGCGCTGTTTAAAGGTAGTTGTAGATGTCTTCTGGGGTAAGCCCCCGCTTGAGCATCATGACCTGAATCCAATAGAGCAGCTGAGACATTTCTTCTGCTAGCTCAGCATCAGACTGATACTCTGCGGCGATCCACACTTCCCCGGCTTCTTCGATGATCTTTTTGCCTATGTGATGCTCGCCTTTATCCAATGCGGCAACGGTGCCAGAACCAGCGGGGCGCTGGGCAGCTTTTTCGGATAATTCAGCAAAAAGGTTCTCAAAGTTCTTCACGGCTACCTATTGTTCCACAGGTAGTTAGGGAATGTAGTAAAACCCTGAAGTCCTACCGCTATTCCGAAATCTTGCTAAACCACTCATAGACCTCGGAGGCCCGGGCACCGGCGAGGTGCCGCGAGTTGCGGAGCTGGGAGACCTCGGTGACCTCCGGCGGAACCTCCACCTCGTCATCTTCGGGCAAGCCGATGACTACACAGCCAGCATCAACTGCGGCGCGCATTCCGTTGGCGGAATCTTCAAATACCAAGCAATCTGCGGGCTTAGCTCCGATGCGGCGGGCCGCTTCGCGGTACATATCCGGTGCAGGTTTCCCGGCAGGCACTTCATCCCCGCAAATAGTATCGACAAAGTACTGCCACCCCAACGCGCTAATGGCGGCATCGGCGACGTTGCGCTCGGTATTAGTCGTCACCATCATTGGCACGCGATCCGCCTTCAGCTCATGCAGCAACGCAGGAATGCCAGGGAAAATCTCCAGCTTGCGAGCGAAAAGACCTTTGACATAGTCAAACATCCGAGCGCGGTATCGATCGCTGTCACCGGGCCGCAGTGTCACCCCCGCATTATCTGCGCAAATCCCCAAGGTCGTCTCAAAAGTCGCCCCCACAGTGGCAAGGCGCTGGGTGGGAGTTAAACGCTTCCCCAGGAGCTCCGAGAGATAGAACGTTGCCTCCGCCCAAAGCGGCTCCGAATTGGTGAGCGTGCCATCCATGTCCCAGAAAATGGCGGCGGGCTTTGTCAGACCAGAAACGGCATCGGGGTGCTGCACGAGAATAAAACTAACTTTCTCTTTAAAAAGGCTGTGGGGTGAAACCGACCATGCGCTAAGGGCACAGAAGTAAGCGCCTGGCTGCGAATATGCCGCGGGCCGGCGCTCAAAAAGCGGGAGGACAAGAACTAAAAGTCTAGTTCTGGAATGTGCGATAGAGCTTCGTCATCTGCTCCAGTTGCCGCGCAGGCATTGTAGATAAGCTCAGATAGCTCTTCCTTCTCTTCCGGCTCGAGGACAGCGTCGTGCTGGGCACGATTAAAATCGGCCAACGCACGAACGGTCTTGGACAACACGGTTACCAGCTGCGGGCCATCTGGATCATCCGGAAGGGCATCCAGCCCATCGAGCATATTCTCAAGGTGACCGCGCAGCTCCGGAAGCACGCTGGCATCAAACGGAGCCTCCCAGAACTCCTTTTCCTCCTCTTTGAGGTAATCGCCGGTGGCAAAGGACTTCAGATCACTTATGAACTCATCTACGGTGGGCTGGAAATCGGCGCGAATGCTCATGCTGTAGATACTGCCCTATCTTGGCTAAACCTGCACGCCGAGGAGTGAATTTAGTGCAGTGCGAACCAAATCGCCCGCTCCTTCTTCGTCTGTGCCTCGCTCAGCCTGCGACCACTTATCCACAGCAGCCAGCGCCGCCGGGGTATCGAGGTCATTGGCGATCGCCGCGCGCAGCTTGGCGACGACCCCTTGTGCCCCCGCCATGCTTCCTGGCGTAGCCACTGCTTCCCGCCACGCGGACAGACGGTGCTTTGCCTCTTCGAGCACTTCATCCGACCAATCCCGCTCGTCGCGGTAATGCCCAGCGAAGACGCCGAGACGGATAGCGGACGGCTCCTCGCCTGCTCCTACTAACTTGTGGACGAAGACGAGGTTGCCCAAGGACTTAGACATCTTGACCCCGTCGAGGCCGATCATGCCTGTGTGTACATAAAACTTTGCCATGCGGTCCACACCCAGGGCCGCCTCGGCGTGGGCGGCGGAAAATTCGTGGTGAGGGAACTTCAGGTCGCTGCCGCCACCTTGAATATCAAAGGTCGAACCTAAACGATTGGTGGCAATAGCGGAGCATTCAATATGCCAGCCCGGACGGCCAGGACCAAAGGGCGACTCCCAAGCGGGCTCTCCCTCGCGGTGAGCGCGCCAGATGAGTGCATCAAGTGGGTTCTTCTTTCCTGGGCGGTCTGGATCGCCGCCACGCTCGGCAAAAAAGGTCTGCATCTCTGCCGCAGAATAATTGGACTCGTATCCAAATTGCGCAGTGGCCTCGATGGAGGCGTAGATGTCTGGGTGTTCGGGATCATCTACGACGTAGGCCGCACCAGCGTCAAGAAGCTTCTGGACCATCTCCACGATTTCATCAACGGCCTCCATGGCGCCGACATAATCTTGCGGCGGAAAGACGGAGAGCAACTCCATATCGGAGCGGAAAAGGTCAGTCTGAGACGTACCAAGCTCGCGCCAATCCACGCCATCGCGTTCGGCGCGCTCAAACAGTGGATCATCGACATCGGTGATGTTTTGTACGTAGTGGACCTTCTTTCCGGCGTCCAAAAAGGCGCGGTAGATAAGGTCAAACGTCAAGTATGTCGCGGCATGGCCCAGGTGGGTGGAGTCATAGGGCGTAATGCCACACACGTACATGGTGGCGGTATCCCCTGCGACCTCTACGGGAGCGATGGTTTGATTCGCGGAATCGTACAAGCGCAGCTGCGCCGCATCACCGGGCACAGGGCGGAAAGAAGGTATTGGCCAAGATTGCATAGCCACCATAGTAACGCGGTGCTTGTTAAAGCGGCTGTAGGACTCCCAATGCCAAGAGAAGCATTACCAGTACACCAACGGGTATGCGGTATGCGGCAAACCACGAGAAGGAGTGGTTACCTACAAACTTCAGCAACCATGCAATGGAGGCGTAACCCAAGGCAAAAGCGATGCCAGTGCCAACCAAAAGCTGCAGACCGGTAGCGGATTGGCCGGCTGCGGGGGAAAAGGCGTCGGGAAGCGAGAAAAGCCCCGAAGCTAGGACTGCTGGAATGGCAAGCAAAAAGCTAAAGCGCGTGGCCACCTCGCGGTCCAGCCCTAAGAACAGACCACCAGAGATGGTGCCGCCGGAGCGAGAAACACCTGGCATGAGCGCCAGGCACTGACACAGGCCCATCACGATGGCGTCTTTCATAGTCAACTGCTCAAAGCCACGCTCTTTTTTCCCCAACTTTTCTGCGGCGATAAATACAAAAGAGAAAACAATCAGCATGGCGGCGGTGATCCACAGGTTGCGCAGGGCTCCGCGGATTGCATCTTCGAAGGCGTAGCCGATGATTCCAATAGGAATAGAGCCAACGATAACCATCCAACCCATGCGCCAGTCCTGGCCACGAGAGGATTTATCGGTCCAGCCGCGGAACCAACCGGTAAGTATCTGCCAAATCATGGGAGCAAAATAAACCAGCACCGCTAGCTCGGTGCCAAGCTGAATGACTGCGGTAAAAGATGCGCCAGCATCCTTGCCCCAAAAAAGTTCGGAAACAATGCGCAGGTGACCAGAGGAACTAACCGGAAGGAACTCGGTCAGACCTTGCACGATGGACAAAACAATGACCTGTGCCCAAGAGACGGCGTCTGTTGCGGTATTTGAAATCACCCGCTTCACACTACAGCGGAACAAGGCTTCGGGTTTTTATAACGCGCGCTGTTAGGATTAGGAGTCGTGAAATCTCAATCCGGCTCCGCACTGATCTTTTCTAGTTTGCTGGCGCTTAGCGCCACCGCACTGGCCGCCTGCCAGCCCGATGTGGGCGTGGGCGCCGATCCGGAAACCGCGGTCAAGGGCAATGCCACCCCGGCGGCCTCCCCTGTCAAGGCGGACCCGGAGGGCACCGTCGTAGACCTTAAGGAAGACATCACAGACCTTGCTGCTGTCGATAACTCGCTTGCGGTGCGCACTAAGGACCAGCTCCTTATCGGCAGCCAGAAAGAGTTTGCGGGCCATAAGGCAACTGCTTTAGACATTTCTGCGGAGTGCGGTGATCTAAGTTCATCGTCGTCGGGCTTTGTACTGGCCTGCCCGGAAAAGGTCCTGCTCATCGATCCCTCCTCCCCGGATTCTCCCGCGGAGGTCCGTATGGAGGAGGAGACTCCTGTTACTGTTGCCACCCAGCTTTCCAGCGGCGAGATCTTTGCTACCTCAGCCGATTCCAGCACCGTTGGCATTTATAAAGACGGCAAACGCGAAGGTGACATCGAGGTCGAAGCCGGCTCGGACCAGCTACTAGCCGTGCCCAATTCCACGGGTGACGATGGAGTGGTACGCATTCACCGCGAGGATTCCACCATTCAAAACGTGGATTGGACTAATGATCGCGCGGGCGGTCGACTGCGCGTTGGCCAGGGTGTAGGAAGCATCGCGGTGGGCGACAATGGCGTTGTTCTTGCCTCCGATACTGAGGGCGGACGCTTGGCTATCTACACTTCCGATGATGTCGTTCGCCTGCACCAATACGGCAACGTCAATGGCACCCCATGGGGCGTAGCTTGGGACAAGGAGCACAACCTGGCGTGGGTCAGCGCCACGGATACGAACAAGGCTCATGCCTATGAGTTAAATAAAGGTGTTCCGGAACTGCGCGGAGATATCTCTACCGTGCCAGATGCACAAAACATTGCCGTACTTAACAATGGCACCTTCGTCGCCGCCTCTGCCACCGGCCACGGCCTCCAGTTCGTGGACACCCCGCACCTGAAGAAGGAGTCTTAACACCATGACCAGCACTATCGATCGACTGCGCGCGCAGGCCTACCAAGTGGCATTGCGTGGCATGTTTCAGCTTAGCCCGGAGCGCATCCACGGAATTATCAACACCGCACTGCGTGGACTCCAGGCGGTTGGTCCGGCCAACCGGGCCTTGGCAAAGGTGCTGCCGGTCAACGATCCGGTGCTCCGCCAAGAGGTCTTTGGCGTAGAGTTTCCCCGCCCACTGGGACTAGCCGCTGGGTTTGATAAGAATGCCGCCGCTGCTGATACCTGGTCCCCGATTGGCTTCGGCTTCGCGGAGTTGGGCACCGTCACCGCCCAAGCACAGCCGGGAAATCCTGCACCGCGACTTTTTCGCCTAAAGGCCGATAAGGCCATCTTGAACCGCATGGGGTTTAACAATGAAGGCGCAGCGGCCGCTGCAGAAAACCTCCGCAAGCGCCGCTACAGCGATGTTATTGGCATCAATATTGGCAAGACTAAAGTCACCCCTGCCGAGCACGCTGTGGAAGATTACCGCCGCTCTGCTTCCGTATTGGGCGACTTGGCTGACTTCCTTGTAGTCAACGTTTCCTCGCCGAATACCCCGGGCCTGCGCGACCTACAAGCAGTGGAGTCGCTGCGACCCATTCTTTCTGCCGTGCAAGAGTGCACCGCCGTTCCAGTGTTGGTCAAAATCGCTCCCGATCTTTCGGATTCCGACGTAGATGCAGTGGCAGACCTAGCCCTTGAACTCGGTCTCGACGGTATCGTAGCGACCAATACCACCATTTCCCGCGAGGGGCTCAAGACCCCTCCTGCCGAGGTAGCGGAAATGGGGGCCGGTGGCGTATCTGGTCCCCCGGTAGCCGAGCGCTCTCTGGAGGTGCTGCGCCGTCTCAATGAGCGTGTCGGCGGCCAGCTCACCCTCATCTCCGTCGGGGGCATCTCCACGCCGGAGCAGGCGTGGGAACGCATCACTTCCGGCGCTTCCTTGTTGCAGGGCTACACCGGCCTCATCTATGGCGGTCCAGATTGGATCCGCGATATCCACCGTGGCATTGCCGCCCAAATCCGCGCCCACGGCTTGCGCAATATTTCCCAAGCGGTTGGCTCTGGCCTGCCATGGAAACCCGTGGATTAATCCCTATAGAGACTCTTGGTTGAACAAGAAAGTCCGCCCCCACCTGCTCTACCCTAAGCAGCTGGGGGCGGACTTTCATTGATTAAACACGGTACTGGCTAGGCTTGCGCCATAGCGCTGCGCCTGAGAATAAGTGCGCACAGGACTGCGAAGCCGGCGTAGAACACCACCCAAAACTGCGCTTGGGTGAATAAAATCCCGCCGGGTAAGAAGCGGCTCGCCGCAATGACTACGATCGCAACCACTAATGCCACAACCTGGGCGCGGCTTCCCGCCTGGCTTCTACTCATGGTACTAAAGGCCCCGACGAGGAACGCGGCGGCAACAATAGCCACCTTCGAATACGTCCATGCGAAGTCGGCTCCCCAGCCATCCGAAAAGACAGAGATTAGCGCGAAGAGAGCCAGCACGAATGCGACCACCATGAAGGTGCCGCCGACCCGCAGGGTCGCCGAAGGGCTAGCCTGCGATGCACTAGAGCTACTTGCCGTTACTTTGCCTCGTACCAGCCCCACAAAATGGAACGGCCGAGCGCGTGGAAATGCAGGTTGAAACCGAGCACAGTCGGGGTTGCATCTGGGTCGATATCGAGCTTCTCCACGTCTACTGCATGGACTGCGTACAGATAGCGGTGAGGTGCGTGACCTGCAGGCGGGTTAGCGCCATAGTAGGTGCGCTCGCCCGAATCGTTGCGCAAGCTAATAACACCGTCAATGCCCAGGTCTTCTGCAGCACCAGCATTGGTAGGCAACTCGCTTACCTCAACGGGGATATTGAAGGCCGCCCAGTGCCAGAAACCAGAAGCGGTGGGAGCATCCGGGTCGAAACAGGTCACAGCCAGGGACTTAGTGCCTTCAGGCAAACCGGACCACGCAAGTTGAGGGGAAACGCTTTCCGGAGCGCGAAGCTTTTCTTGCAGCTCATCGCCTTCGACCACGTCGGTGGAAGAAAGAACAAAGGAAGGAACATCACGCAGCGGTGCGTAGGGATCTGGTCCAGGGAAGCGGGAGTCATCTGCATAAGAAGTCATAGACCCATTTGTACCCCACCTCACAAGGTGATGTCGATGTGGTGTAACCGCACGCCATGGTCGCACTACAGTCGTACCCCAGTACGACGCTTAGGCAGGATTACACCCATGTATTTCACCGCCCTTCACGCATGGACTTTTCGGCGCCCTACGCTGGCGATTTGTAAAGCACACCCCACGCAAGATACAGTATCGGAGTGCCCAGCCGAGAGGCTGACAAACACCCTGCCCGGGTGGCGGAATGGCAGACGCGCTAGCTTGAGGTGCTAGTGTCCTATTAACGGACGTGGGGGTTCAAGTCCCCCCTCGGGCACAGACTTCCGGCGGCTACCACGAGGTAGCCGCCGGATTTTTCTATCCTGCACTCCCTCAAGGACTACGATTTCCCCATGACCACATTTCTGAGTTGGGTGCGCAATTTCGGCCACTTCCTGCTTTCGCTCGCTCGGTCCGCTTGGCGCTCAATCCAGCGGTGGACCGTGCAGCGGTGGATAGCCGTTCTCGCTGCAGTAATCGCCCTCCTCGCCGTGCTTTATTTCTACGATCTGCCGGATGTGGCTCACCTGCGTGATGCCTCCACCCGATTTGGCGCATGGTCCCCTTTCATCTTCACCCTAGGTTATGTCATATTTACCCAGTTTCCCTTTCCTCGAACGTTCTGGACGGTAGCCGCAGGACTCTTATTTGGCCCGTGGAAGGGACTCGCGCTTTCCCTGTGCGCCTTGACGGTATCAGCGGCTTTGTCCTTTCTTATCGTCCGCAAGCTCCTCGGAGCCTGGATCCGCCCGCACCTGACCCATCCCGCAGTGTTCACAATCAACGCGCATCTCGAGCGGCGCGGGTGGCTGGCCATCGCTTCCCTCCGGATGGTAGCCGGCGTCCCGTTTAGCCTCCTGAACTACGTTGCTGCCCTTACTCCGGTAAAGCTCAGCCACTTCACCTTGGCCACCCTTGTCGGTTCTATTCCTACTACGGCTTTGGGCGTGTTCTTCGGCGATACCCTCACCGGACATACCTCTCCCGGCATCGTCCTCGCTATGGTGGTTTTCGCTGCGATTGGAGCGAGCGGGCTTTATATGGATTCGCGGCTTCCCACTCGCCCTTAAGTCAAGTTCGAGCGGTAGACTATTTCGCATTAGGTTCTTAGAGGGAGGTTTTCCATGCTTGCTGTCCACGCCCGCTACCGTGGCCGTTCCGTGCGTCGTGCAGAGTTGGTCCAGCGTTCTGCGTCGGCCCTATCAACTCTTTCTGGCGTTGGAGAGTTCCATGTGCTTGGCGTGGAAGATATTTGCGCCGTAGTTGATTCAGCAACGGCCGTCTGCGACGTCGTCATGGCCTTGCTTGCCGACGGCGACTGGGCCATCGGCATCGGTATAAGCCCCGGCAACCAAGAAGATGAGGAGGGGGCACGCCAAATAGCTACCGCCGCGTTGCGGAAGTCCGCCCGTATGGGCCAGGTCTACGCCAAGATCAACAAGCGTGGCCGCGCTTCCGAGGCAAGCGATATCGCGGCCACCTTTGCCCTGCTGGGATATGTTTTGCACAAGCGCACTATCGAGGGGCGCGAGGCTACCTCACTCGTGCGTGCTGGGCTGAACCAAAATGAGGCCGCCGAAGAGCTAGGGATTTCTAAACAAGCCATGTCGCAGCGCCTCCAGGCGGCCGGCTGGAGCGCGGAGTTGGCTGGATGGCAGTTGGCCGTCAACCTGATTGAACGCGCGAATCTTACCCAGCCTTAGAGCAAATCAGACTTGCTCAGTTCGGGCGTCGTAACGAAGTCCACGAGCCGCTCCACCGCGCCAATCAGACTGGAATCTAAGTCACGGAAAGAATGCACGGCGTTATACACATGACGCCAACCGTCCTTAGGGTCGCTCCACCCCACGCGCCTGCACATTCCGGTCTTCCAGTCCTCGCCATAAGGTACTTCTGGCCATGCACGCAATCCCACGCGCTGCGGCTTCACCGCTGCCCAAATATCGATGAATGGATGACCAGTGACTAGGACATGCTCTCCCACGGTTTCCGTTAACCGGGTTTCCTTGGAACCTTGAACGAGGTGGTCAGCCAACACACCTACCCTGCGGCCGGGTCCGGGCTGAAATTCCGCCAAGCGGTCTTCCAAATTGTCCAGGCCTTCAAGGTATTCCACCACTACGCCTTCCACGCGTAGGTCGTGGCCCCACACCTTTTCCACAATAGCGGCGTCGTGGACACCTTCCACCCAAATGCGCGAGGGCGCGGCGACCTTAGCCTCCACGTTTTCTACGCGGCGGGAACCGGAGTTGGACTTGCGGGGTGCCTGCTTTTCGACGTACCGGGTAAGCGTAACCGGCTTACCCTCCACTAGGAACCCGCCTTTGACCAAATTAAAAACGCGTTCCACACCGTGGCGATCCTCAAGGCGAACTACCTCACCGAAAACGGTCTTATCCACCCCCATGACAGCACCCACAAATTCGTCACCACGTACTTCCACTACCATTCCGGGCTCAGCTGGCACCTCAGGATATTGACGCGGCTTCGACCGCGAGTGGCCAGCAAATATGTCTCCGCCATAAGGATCAAAACTCATGGCCCGTTAGTCTATCTATTAGACTGGCTCGTCATGGATATGCGCGCCGAAGTATGGTCACCTTTACAAAACACCGCTGTCTGGCTGGGCTCGTGGCTGTGGGGACACGAAACCACCGATGATTTGCTAGATGCTCTTAAAGAACTGGGCGGGCGTCCGGAGAGTGTGGATGAAGCACCGTTCGTCGATGTGCTAGCGATGCTGCGCGCAGAGACCGCTGAACTTACCGCGAAGCGCGGTGAGCGCGCGGAACCCGTTGTACGCCTCGCGCTTTCCGGGCCGGGAGAGCCCCCTGCCCTACCCGCAGGATCGGAGTCCTATCACGCAGCTATCCAAAGTTCCGCCGGAGCAATCATAGTTCGCACCAATAATCCCACGCGCAACTTAGTCCTCATACCTCATATCCACCACAGCCACACCGCGTGGCAGGTGATCGTCGAAAAGCAACAGCTCCCCGCCCCCGCCTGGCTGAGCCCTGGGGAAGCCGACGCACTGCTTGCTCAAGCAACCAATGAATCCGCTGACCTTATCGCCGCAACTGGGTATAGCACTGAAGCGCTGCCCAACCCCCGCCTCACCGTGGGAACTTTAAGCGACTTTTATGACACCCCCGGCCTTCCCCAATCAACGCCGGCCCGAGCAGCCAAACTCTTCACCCGCGCCGACCGAGTGGCCGCGATCATCGAAACGGTTACCGACCGCATCAACGATCACAGCCTTGACCCGCAGTTACTCCGCTTGTGGCGCCACATCCGGCAGGCCCGCATGACGGGCGTTGCCTATGCACTCGGGGAGTTCGCGCGTTAAAGAGACCAAATATCGCAACATCCCGCGGCACACGGCGCACCATTGAGCGTGCACCCTTGCACGGTCACCTGCCCGCTGGTTTCCTTCTCGCGGCCATGCTCCAGCTCTTCTATAAGGTCAACCACCATTTCTGCAAACCGAGGGGTCGGGCCTGCAGTACGGGTACGCACGACCCTGACCCCCATATCCTCGGCCGCCTTCTGCAGCTCGGAATCGAGATCCCAAATAACCTCCATATGGTCGGAGATGAAACCAATTGGGCAAACCACAACCGTGTCGACGCCTTCGTTGTGGTGAATCTCAGTGGTGTGATCAACAATGTCGGGCTCTAGCCACGGAGTGCGTGGATTGCCTGAGCGTGACTGCCATACAAGGTCATAATCGGAAATACCGGCCTGCAACGCCACCAACCGCGCCGCCTCGGCCACCTGGCGGGAGTAGAGGTTTTTATCGCCTTCCGCGCCGCCAACGTTATCGTGCGCAACCGGGACAGAATGCGCGGTGAACAAAAGCCGGGTAGTCCGCTTCTTATCAGCTGAAACTTGTTCCCAGACCTCCGTTACGGCAGTGGCCATTTCGGCCACAAATTTCGGATGATCAAAGAATTGACGAATCTTCGTAAATTCAATCTCCGGCAGGCCTTGCTGCGCGAGATGTTCGCGCATGCGCTGAATATCTTCGTCATATTGCCGGCACGCGGAGTACCCACCCCATGCGGAGGTGGCAAACACAGCTACTTTACGGATACCGTCCCGAGACATCTGTTCTGCGGTCTCGTTGGCAAAGGGATGCCAATTCCGGTTGCCGAAATAAACCGGTAGATTATGTCCGCGTTTTTTCAGCTCACCTTGGACATGTTCGATAATTTCACGGTTGAGCGCATTGAGCGGACTTACGCCTCCGAAGTGATAATAGTGCTCACCCACTACTTCAAGCCGTTCGCGAGGAATGCCTCGACCACGGGTAACGTTCTCCAAAAACGGAACGACCTCCTCGTTTCCTTCCGGGCCACCGAAAGAAAGGACGAGGAGGGCGTCGAAGTTTTGGGCATTCTGTTGTGCGTCAGTCATGCCCTAAACAATACCAACCAAAAGTTGGAGATTAGAGAAGGCGCACGACGTCGGGAGTAGCGCCACCCCAGCGAACTGGAACTACTGAAACAGTCTGACCAGACTGTGGCGCCTCAATCATTTGGCCGTCACCTAGGTAGATAGCTACGTGCTGGTTGCCACCAGGACCGTAGAAGATAAGGTCACCGCGCTTCGCGTTGTCGCGAGGAACCTTCTTGCCCTGCTGGTACTGTGCGCCAGTGTAGTGAGGCAGGTCCAGGCCAGCTGCCGCGTAGGCGTACTTTACGAGGCCAGAGCAATCGAAGCCCGACTGGTTGAAATCACCGAAAGAGTCAGCCACTCCGCCATCTCGGAGCCCACCGGTAGGACCATTGTTATCGCCGCCGCCCCAAACATAAGGCACACCAACCTGAGATTCAGCACGGGAAATGACGGCCTCAATCTGAGCATCACGCCCAGCATCTGCGCCCGCAATAGCATCGTCAGACTCCGTCACCTCGTCCACCTCAGGCGCATCAGCGCTAGCAGCGGGTGCAGTGTTCGGGCTTCCCAATCCAAGCAAGTCAGATGAGCCCTGCATGAGGGTGCGCACATCGTCCTCATCAACTGCAGCAGCGATATCATTCGCAAGTCCGAGCGCATCATCTACAGAGGACCCAGTTGCGAAGTCGACGTTCTGAAACCTCGGGGTAGCACCCTGATTGAGGGCGTTTCCAAATTCAGCTTCCGGAGCGGTACCACCCTGGTTGATAGCGCCTCGCTCTTCCGAATTATTGGACGCGTTCGGGCCAGCAGAAACCTGCGGGACCCCCTCCCCAACAACCTCATCGGTAAAGTTTTCTGACTTGATTTCTTCGGTCAAGTTTTCAGGGTTGACCGTCGCGGCGTCGGAAGCCTTTTGATTGTCAAGCTCATTAACTGGATTTAGGCCGGTATCAAGCGTGTCCTGCTGAGAGAGCTGAAGACCGCTTTCGTTTGCCTCCTGGGATTCCGCTCCCTGCTGGCGAGCAAAAGTTGCCTCCGCAAACCGTTGGGTAGCGTTCAGTCGAGCCTCATCTTGTGCTAACTCTCGACGCTCTTGCACCACACGATTCTCGGCGTCTCGCTTGTCTTTGTCTGCCTGATCCAACTCGCCCTGCAGGCTAGCAAGGTACTCTTCATTCGCCCCTGGATCGTCGCTAACTTGTTCCATTTGGCTCTGGATCCGAGCGATACGATCCTCGGCTGCAGCGACATCAGCTTCCGCTCGACTTAGCTCTGCACGCGAAGCCTCAACAGCCCCCTGCAAAGAGTCTGCGTTGTTAACCGCGCGGTCAATTGCCGCACGCTCTGAGTCGTGTGCTTGGATTACACCAGCATTGTCCGCCGGTGAATCATCGGCGCCTGCTGGCGCTACGGTAGAAAGAGTTGATACGGCTGCGGTACCTACTACCGCAGCAAGGAAAGCGCGAACATGTCGAATGCGCGGAAGGCGAATGGTGGCCACTGAAATACTCCTAGATTGGACCCACACAGTTCCTTTAAGAAGTGCCCATCACCGCTTCCGGGCATAGGAATGCCCGGGCTCCCCGCCTGCCTATTTCGCACAAACGCAGGCGTTATCGCATGTCTAACCGGGGTAACTAGAAAATCGCCTCGAGACGATAAAGATAGGTACGCGAAGCTATTCTCAAGCGCCCGTAGACACTAGAGGGGTAAATGGTTATGGACTGCCTCAATTGGCTGAGACTTCACTCCGGGCGTGTTGTTTCTATGGACCACCCAACAGTCCAGGGACTTTTCGTGCTGTAACTGGAAAACCTGACCATTATCGCTTTCCAGCCGACTGCCTTAAATCGCTACTGTTTCCCCACAACAGCGAAAATCAGACACCTTTGGATCCGGCTGAATTGATTAAAAGCCTACTCGCCCAAAATCAACAGGCTGGCGCAAAAGGTCTACACATATCCTTTGTTCACATGTTCACAGCAGAAATTCCCATGACTGCGAAGTCCACATTCTCGTTCGCGATATTTGCGACATACGTTCCAGGATGCGTTTTACAACCCAAGATTCCGCATGCCCCGATCACGTTCTATTGCACTGAGCGCCGTGAGAACTGCTCTACGGGTTCTGGCATGACTCGCCGCGGCGCCGGCTGACTTTGTTAAAAGGTCTAGCCCCTTAACAATCCTGAGCCGTCGAGGGCAAGCAGCCACAAACCATGAACAGGCCACACGAAGCTGGCCCTGGCGGAGTGAACAGGAGTTCCTAGACCCAAAACCCTATGGACCTATCCGTGCACCCCTTTCGTGGCTCTGAGCTTCGCGCTCTGCCCTATCGAAAGATTCGCACCAAAAGTTCCACACGGTGGAGTTCTAATGAACCCGTCTCACCTCATAAACGGAAGGTGGGTTGATGTTTAATTTTTTCGAACATTGCAATCGCTCAAGTTTTTAACTTGCATCCCCAACCTCTTTCGATGGAGCCCGGTTCATTGACTTCCAAGAACGGCCACTCGATGTTCCATCATTCGCTCGAGGCGTGCTTCCCCACATACCCGTGCGAGTTCTCTCGTGACAGTCAAGGCTAAGCCCATGAACCCAGGAAGCAAGAAATGTCCCCTGAGTCGACATCCGAACCTTACGTCACGACACGCCCGCTTCGCACAATTTTCCCGCAATTCACGTGAGTCAAGTTAATTCACATGACTCAACATGAGCACCTAACCTGCAATGATTTTGTTACCATCCCGTTATTGTGATTTTAATCACACGGCACCTGGATGGACACACGCTTCAAACCGGCCCCTGTGGACAGCATGGAAGCAAACCGACCACTCCCCTACCCCGAGTCAACCCCTAAGGGTTTACTTTGCCCCTCCCCTGCCCTTCCCGTACCTTTCACCGACACCCCTAATCGTTTTGTCATCGGATACGGGCCCTGCTTCGGCACCCAATTTTAGACGCCTTCAGCACTCCTACGGATAAACGAGACAGCAACTTGTTCATCGCCGCCCGGCACCTCTACCCCACCCCCTGGTGGTCTTTACGTAAATTACTTTCCTCCTAAAACGGTTCGCAAAAGTTTCAGCTACTTATCTAAAACTTTTTCGAACAAACCTATTTTCCTACAGTCTCCACCTTGTTCAAGAGGCGTTACTTGGAATCTCGGATCCAGCGCTCAATGTCGAGGCGCCCTGCCTTTCATACCCCTGGGGTCCGCTTACAGCCCTTCAGACTTGCGTCGGCTTGCCACCATAAAAGAGCTAACCAAGACAAGCACAGCAATCACAGCAACCGCTCCCACGACTGTTGCCACCGGGAAGCTGATTTGGTCTAGTCCTCCGTAGTACTTAGTCAGAAGGTCCACCTGGTCAAGCCCGGGCGGCAGTTGCGCCTGTACTGACTCAATATCGGCTCGACTATAAGTATCACTAACCGAAGAGACATGTTGTGGGGTCTGGACAATGACCGTGTTCAACCCCGTGGCATCTTGAAGCTCTTGGGCAATGTCGCGGACGTCGGGGGTCCGAACATCGATTACATCAACTACGGCCACGCCGTCGCCGTCCCGCAACCCCTTGCTCAGATCCGCATTGAGTGTGGCATTGTGACTAAGCGCCGCGGCCGTATAGGCCACCCCATCCTCTTTGAGCTGATTCGCCAAGTCAGATATATCTACCCCTGCGGGAACCATGCGAATCCCTTCCTTATATATAGGGCCCCTAAACTACTTCTCCCCCAAGATACGGGCAGCTAGAAGCGACCCAACTCCTCAACTCGCCGGTTTTCCCGAAAAGGTGAAACAGAACGCTTGTACTGTTACAATGGCAGCGACCGAAGGTTTTAGCCTCTACAATATCTAGGTGAACCATCGCGTTCTTTGTCGCCTTCAGCACTGCGGGCCCCATGGTCGCGTCCTGTCACATTAGTGACCGAAGACGCAGAGCACCGCCCCGCGGTAACGACAGACGACGAGTACCAAACAGAACACACTGTTTATCAACAAGGAATGGAGCTCCCTGTGACTGAAAGCTTGAACTCCTTCGAGGCCAAGAAGACCCTTGACGTCAACGGCAAGTCTTATGACTACTTTGACATCAACACCGTCTCCGGCTTGGAGAAGTTGCCTTACTCCCTCAAGGTGCTAGCAGAGAACCTGCTGCGCAATGAGGACGGCAAGAACGTAACCAAGGACCACATCAACGCCCTGGCAAACTGGGACCCGGAAGCGGAGCCAGACACCGAAATCCAGTTCACCCCAGCACGCGTGCTCATGCAGGACTTCACCGGCGTTCCTTGCGTTGTTGACCTTGCCACCATGCGTGAGGCGGTCTCTGCCTTGGGTGGTACCCCGGATCAGGTCAACCCGCTCAACCCAGCCGAGATGGTTATTGACCACTCCGTCATCGTTGAGGCCTTTGGCTCCACCGATGCACTGGAAAAGAACGTCGAAATTGAGTACCAGCGCAACGAAGAGCGCTACCAGTTCCTTCGCTGGGGTGCTGAGAACTTCTCCAACTTCCGCGTTGTACCTCCAGGAACCGGCATCGTCCACCAGGTAAATATCGAGTACCTGTCCCGCGTTGTATTCGACAACGAGGGCCTTGCTTACCCTGATACCTGTATCGGTACCGACTCCCACACCACCATGGAAAACGGCCTAGGTATTCTTGGCTGGGGCGTCGGCGGCATCGAGGCAGAGGCTGCGATGCTCGGCCAGCCGGTATCCATGCTCATCCCGAAGGTCGTTGGCTTCAAGCTGACCGGCGAGATTCCAACCGGTGTTACCGCAACCGACGTTGTACTTACCATCACTGAGATGCTGCGCGAGCACGGCGTTGTCCAGAAGTTCGTAGAGTTCTACGGCAACGGCGTCAAGTCCGTTCCGCTGGCTAACCGCGCCACCATCGGCAACATGTCCCCTGAGTTCGGTTCCACCGCGGCGATCTTCCCAATTGATGAGGAGACCACCAAGTACCTCGAGCTCACCGGCCGCCCACAGGAGCAGATCGACCGCGTTGAAGCATACGCCAAGGCGCAGGGAATGTGGCTGGAAGAGGATGCCCCGGAGGCAAAGTACTCCGAGTACCTCGAGCTGGACCTGTCCACCGTTGTTCCTTCCATTGCTGGTCCAAAGCGCCCGCAGGACCGTATCCTGCTGACCGAGGCCAAGGAGCAGTTCCGCAAGGATTTGGCTAACTACACCACCGACGAGGTTTGCGTCGATGAAACCTCTGTTGAGGCAAAGCGCATGTCCGCAGAAGGCGGCGCTCCGGAATTGGAGGACGTCACCGGCGGTTTGAATAAGGCCCGCGAGGGCCACGGCGAGTCCTCCGCTATTGGTGCAAAGGGCCGTCACTCCAACCCGATTACCGTTGAGTCCCAGAATGGTGGCGAGTTCACCTTGGACCACGGCATGGTCGCTATCGCCTCCATCACCTCCTGCACGAACACCTCCAACCCATCCGTGATGGTGGGCGCAGGTCTTATTGCCCGCAAGGCAGCAGAAAAGGGCCTCCAGTCCAAGCCGTGGGTTAAGACCATCTGTGCCCCTGGTTCCCAGGTTGTTGATGGTTACTTCCAGCGTGCAGACCTCTGGAAGGACCTCGAGGCAATGGGCTTCTACCTCTCCGGCTTCGGTTGCACCACCTGTATCGGTAACTCCGGCCCATTGCCGGATGAGGTATCTGCAGCCATCAATGAGAATGACCTAGCTGCCACCGCGGTTCTTTCCGGTAACCGCAACTTCGAGGGTCGTATCTCCCCAGACGTCAAGATGAACTACTTGGCCTCCCCAATCATGGTCATCGCCTACGCCATTGCCGGCACCATGGACTTTGACTTTGATGCACAGCCACTGGGTCAGGATATGGAAGGCAACGATGTCTACCTGAAGGACATCTGGCCATCCCCGCAGGAGATTGAGGACACCATTCAGTCCGCTATCTCCCGCGAGATGTACGAGGCTGACTACGCCGACGTCTTTAAGGGCGACGAGGCTTGGCGCAACTTGGACGTGCCGGAAGGTGAGACCTTCAAGTGGGATGAGGATTCCACCTACATCCGCAAGGCTCCTTACTTCGATGGCATGCCTACCGAGCCAAACCCGGTTGAGGACATCAAGGGCGCTCGCGTTCTTGCGAAGCTGGGTGACTCCGTCACCACCGACCACATCTCCCCTGCTTCCGCTATTAAGCCGGGCACCCCGGCTGCGCAGTACCTTGATGAAAACGGCGTTGCACGCAAGGACTACAACTCCCTGGGCTCTCGCCGTGGTAACCACGAGGTCATGATGCGCGGTACCTTTGCGAATATTCGCCTGGCTAACCAGCTGGTCGATGTCACTGGTGGCTACACCCGTGACTTTACCCAGGAAGGCGGCCCACAGGCCTTCATCTTCGATGCTTGCCAGAACTACAAGGAAGCCGGCATTCCACTGGTAGTCATCGCTGGTAAGGAGTACGGCACTGGTTCCTCCCGTGACTGGGCTGCAAAGGGCACCAACCTGCTTGGCGTAAAGGCTGTAATCACTGAGTCCTTCGAGCGCATCCACCGTTCCAACCTGATCGGCATGGGCGTTATCCCACTGCAGTTCCCACAGGGCGAGTCCCACGAGTCCTTGGGGCTGGATGGCACTGAAACCTTCGATATTGAGGGCATCACCGCCTTCAATGAAGGCTCCATCCCGAAGACCGTCCACGTCACCGCCACCAAGGAGTCCGGCGACACCGTCGAGTTTGACGCTGACGTCCGCATTGACACCCCGGGTGAGGCTGACTACTTCCGCCACGGCGGCATCCTGCAGTACGTCCTGCGCCAGATGGTCAAGAGCTAGGCGCTTTTCGCACAATCCTTAAGCCCCTGAAGGGGCTAAGGGCCTAGGTTCGGTCGATAACGCGGGGTTGCACCGCCCTCCCCAGTAGAGGGCGCTGCGGCCCCGCGTTTCGTCGCATAGATTTTATTCTTATTCAAAATTACTGATTTATTATTCTTTAGACGTTCCCCATTAAGGAGAGTTGCCTACTATGCCAATCGTCAGCGAATCTGAACTCAGCCGCCGTCGGCACGACATTCTCGTAGGCGCTCGCCGGTGTTTTGCAGAGCACGGGTACGAGGGAGCTACAGTTCGTCTACTAGAACAGGCAACGGGCAAGTCCCGCGGCGCAATCTTTCACCACTTCGGTGACAAAGAGTCTCTCTTTCTTGCATTGGCGCAAGAAGATGCCGCCCGTCAGGCCGAGGTCGTAGCCCACAATGGCTTGGTTGAGGTTATGCGTGAGATGCTCCAGCATCCTGAGCGTCACGATTGGCTAGCCACTCGCTTGGAAATCACTTCCCTCCTCCGCACTGATCCTTCCTTCGCCGCTAGGTGGAAGGAAAACCAGTCGGTTCGTGGCGAGGCCGTGCGCGCACGCTTGGCGTCCAATGCGGACAAGGGCCGCCTGCGCGATGATGTTAATATCGACACCTTGGCTATCTATCTAGAGGTGTTTATGGATGGGTTCATCAACCGGCTCGCCTTGGGCGAAACCGCAGAGCTGGAAAAAGTCCTTGACTTAGTAGAGCAATCTATCCGTGGCGGTCAGGCGGATCTGTCTTAATCCCGTCTGAACAGTCCTGCTCCCGGCTGCTTGTTACTTGAAACGCGCAATAGCCGGGAGCTTTTCGCATGTGCTCAGCGGTGCGGTGACGGTAATTTCTTTTCCGTGACTTGGGCGTAGGTCGATATTTCCGCCACAAACTGCGGATCATGGCAAGTAACCACTAAGGCACTGCCGGACTGTAATCCGTAGTGGATTAGTTGGTGCATAAGCCATCGGTCCGCGGCGGAAAGCAAGGTATCTGGCTCGTCGAGCAGCACCTTCTGGCGGTGCTGCCCAATAACGTGGGCCACTTGCGCAAGCCGCAGGCGTGATGATGACAAATCTAAGGGATGATCAGCAGGATTTAATCCCAGCAGGTTGCGCAAAGCTTCATTGGGTACAAATTCCTCCACTGTGGAAAATGCCGCCTGGTCAAACGGCGACTGCATAGCAAGGGCGGGAAGATTTCGTACAACTCCCCCGCCATCAAGCCCGGCGGCGGCGCGCAAGAGCGACGTTTTACCGCTACCATTATTGCCGCGCAACCATGTCACCCCGGCTTCCACGGTGGGGATTTCTACGGGGCCGACGCTAAAAGTTGTTCCGGTGGGCTGGGAAAATTGCCACCACCTTTTCTTCTTTGGTCCTCGCTGGGCAATTAGCGGGCCTATGCTCCCCTGCCGCCCGCGCGCATATACCCGCGGCAGGTTGAGGGGTGCTACGAGTGGTTCTGTTCCTATGATTTCTCCGCCTAGCTCTGGCCAGGTAGTACTCGAGACGGCAATAACGCAGGTATGCGGCATTGCCTGCAGAAGGTTAATCACTTGTGCGCGCGACTCTGAATCGAGGCCAGCTGCGGGTTCACAAATGATCATGATCGCAGGCTCGCGGATGGCCACACAGGCTGCGGCTAATCTGCGAGTTTGGCCGCCAGACAGCTGCGCGGGGTCATGTTCACAGTAGGCCGAAAGGCCCACTGCGCTAAGCATATGGTCCCCGCGGACTTGCATCTCCTCCGCAGGCACACCCGCGTTTTCCAGGCCTAGTACTACTTCTTCAATGCAGGACTCGCGCAGGAAACTAATTTGTGCGGAAGCATCCGTGCCGATGATTGCTGCGGTGGACAGAGATTCCGCTAGCTGCGCCGCAACATCTTCCACTGCTTTATCAGGATCGACGAGAACCTGAACGATGGTCCCAGGGG
Source organism: Corynebacterium sp. KPL2825 (assembly GCF_037908445.1). Classification (NCBI taxonomy): domain Bacteria; kingdom Bacillati; phylum Actinomycetota; class Actinomycetes; order Mycobacteriales; family Corynebacteriaceae; genus Corynebacterium; species Corynebacterium sp. KPL2825. Next base: position 102,137 of record NZ_JBBMGI010000003.1, read on the forward strand.
TGGGGCGAAGGTGGGCTAGATCCATCTAGCAATCACCACCGCAAGGCACACTAGCGGGATAAGGAAGCGTAAGACTCGGGACAACCTGGAATCGGCAACGGGCCGCAATAAGCTGCGTTTCCCTTCCTGGTCGAACCCGATGGCGGCCAGGGCTTGGCCGCGTTGAGTTCCTTGGATGAGGAGGCGAGCGATGACAGGAATAATGACGCGAGAGATGGTATTGCGCCAGGTTATGGTGATTCCGGTTAATTGGTTGGCTTCACGGACGCATCGCCAGGCATGCGCACCTTGGGGCAAGGTCTGTAGGGAGGAACCAACCACATACGCCACCTTGTGTCCGACGCGGGAGACTTGCAGCCATTTGGCGATATCCGCGATGCGCAGCGCCGCCATTGCCGCGATGAAGCAGGCCATGAGCGCACAGAAGCGGAGGCTGAGGCTACCGGCGAGTATTAGGCCGTCGGCAGTAAGCAGAGGCGCAACTGGGGTGTCACCGTAGGGAGCATGAATGACCAGCATGGAAAGGGCCGCGGGCACGCTCAGTGCAATCGTAGTCAAAATCACGGAGGCGTTGCGGGTAGATACAGTACCGCAGGCAAGGGCAACGAGCATGACGCTTGCCGACGCCACTGGGGTGTTTAGCGCCAAGGTAAGAAGCCAGCCGCAGGCCGCAATGGTGACGACGGTGGCAGGATGGAGGCGGCTCATCAGCGTGGTTGCAGCGATTCACGGGTGCGTTGCGGCAAAGCTTTTACCGCTGCCCAGACGATGAGGAAAACCAGCGTTTTATCCAGGGGATCTGAGATGAAGGACTGCAGGGTAACCGAGGCGATAAGGGAATTGCCCAGCTCGCGAAAGAGCGAGACAACCGCGCCCGTACCAAGACCCGCAGTACCGCCATAAACAAAGGCAGCGACAGGGGCGGCGAGCATGCCGGAGACAATGCCAATGACGGCGCCACTGAGAATGACCCACCATACCTTGGTAAATGCGCCCTTCTTGATGACGAATCCGGATAGGAATCCCGTGGCGGCGGACACTGCAGCGAAAGGCAAAGCAGCGGGGTTGAGCAAGCCCCAGACGACAGAAGACAGCGTGCCGGTAGCCAAGCCAGCAATGGGACCGGCAAGCGCGGCTACCAGGATAGTTCCCACGGAATCGATATAGAGAGGTATGCCGATTGAACCAATGATTTCACCAACGACAATATTAAGGACCAGCGCCACCGGGATGATGGCGATGGTTCGCGCTGGTAAAGCCGGCACGGTGCCAGCAAGCAGGAGCGCGGCGCCGATAAGATAGCCGCTCAGGGTAACGAGCGCTTCAGTCGAACCAGCAACAGAATGCCAGTCCGTGGGGCGCAAAAGCACCAGGTAAATCCAAGTCGCGGCAACGATTAATGCACCCGCGATGACCATGGCCTTGCGGGCGGGGGTGAGAGAAAGCTGTGACACAATAAAAGTCCAAATCCATAAATAGAAAAAGGGCATAGAAAAACGCCGACCGCGGATGGTGCTGCTTTCCTATGTCACCTCGGAAAGCGATCCCGCACGGCACGTGCGCCGCGGATAATAGTAGAGGTTCTGCTCTTTAAAAGCCACTAGCGTGAAGCCAATAGTGTAAACCCCCGCAGACATTCTTGATGCGCGGCTTCCATATCTGCGCTCGTAACCAGTCGTGCGTTGTGGGCTCGGCCCCAGTGGTTTCGCAAGTCCGCAACGCTCGTCCCCCGCAGTAGCGGCGATTCCGCTTCGACATCAACGGTAGTTTCTACAACCTCGAAGTCGATCTGCTCTAAGGCGATCATGCACGTCAAAAGGTCGTGGATTTGGGCCTGATAGCCTTCCCCCTGCGCTTGGTGGAATTCAAAATAGTAGCGCAACACATCCGGCAGGATTTGTGCCATAGGGTGTCCGTGCAATAATTCCATGACCGCTTCTAGGCGCTGTGGGGTAATGAGAAACTGCTCTGTTAGCTCAAGCGAACATAGTGTGGTGGGAACGCGCGGGGCAGATGAATGAAAGTGCTGGGCGGCGGCGTGCGGATCAACCCAAAAGTTCCATTCCGCGGTCGGGGTGGTATTTCCCCGGTAGTTAACCGCGCCGCCCATGATGGTAATGGCGCCAAACTGCGCGACGGCTTCACTATGGGCTTTTTCAAATGCTGCAAGATTGGTGACCGGCCCGGTAACAATCAACTGCAGATCGTGATGAGCGGCTAGTGCTTCTTTCCATAGACGCTGCCAATCGCTGTGGTGCAGCGTGGTAGTAGGTGCTGTGGCATAGCCCAATCCCGTCGGACCATGGGTCTCAGGGGTTGTCGTGAGACCCACCTTTAAGGGGTGCGGCAAGCCGGGGGCTACGGGGACATCGGCAAGCGAGCACAAATCCAGAATCCAGCGGGCATTGGCCGCAGTCTGATAGGCCTCGACGTTGCCGGCTGTGGTGGTAACTCCCACCAGCTCAATATCCCCGGCATGATGAAGGCCCGCCAAATACATCAGGGCGAGGCAATCATCTATGCCGGGGTCACAATCAATTAAAATAGCTGGAGGCGTGGCAATCATAGTGCCAGCCAGTCTAACGCCTTACTTGATGGAGCTCACTGGATTATCGCCATCTACAAAGGCGAGCGGGGATTCCGGCAGGGTTTCGCGGCCGAGGGCCTCGACGAGGACATCGGCGACCAGCTCGCGCGAAGAAGTCATGGACTCCTGTAGCGCCTTATCCTCGATCTGCTCCAGCCCCTGTGCTGGTTCCTCGGTCAGCATTGCTGGCTTGAGGATAAGGTGCGGAAACTCTGCCTGAGCAAGGCGATTGTCCACTTCCTTCTTGGACTCAACGTAGGCATACCACTTCTCGTCGGCGGGATCCGTGGTGGCTTCTTGAGAACCCACATAGGAAATCATGAGGTAGGCAGGCAGGTTCTTTCCCTCCTGCTGCAGCGTCTCCATAGCGTCGAGGGTGGCAAGGGCACCATCGCGGTCAACGGCCCACGTAAGGTCTGCCCCACCGCGGCCGCCGTTGCCAGCGCCCCACACTACGGCATCATAAGCGGCGAAAAGCTCCGCCCACTGCGCAACGGTCTGCTCGGTAATATCGGCCAATACTGGGATCGCGCCAAGCTTTTCAATCTCAGACTTCTGCTCAGGGTTGCGGATAAGGGAGTGGACCTCGTGTCCGGCCTCCACCAGCTTTGGGGCGGCCAACAGGCCGACCTTGCCATGTCCACCGATGTACAGAATCTTCTTTTTATCAGTCATACCTCCCCACCGTAACAACGACGCCTCTTGCCCGCAGCGACCCCGGCCAGTACCGGTGGCAAAATGGCGGCGGTGGCTGCAGCGAGCAGATAGAATTGCTTGCATGTATGCCATTATGACCGTCACCGGAGCCGATAGCACCGGCATTATAGCCGCGGTGACCACTACCCTTGCCCAACTCGATATCAACGTCATTGACGTGTCCCAAACACTCATGGGCGGTTACTTCACCATGATCCTCCGCGTCGAATTTGATGCGGATAAGGTCTCCATCCAGACCATCAAGGAGCATATGCGCCCCGTGGCGGAAGAAAAGCACCAGTCCATCCGCATTCAGTCCGAAGACCTCTTCACCGCCATGAATGAGATTTAAATGAGCACGCGTTTTAATACCACTAATATCTTGGACACCATCGAGATGATTGAGAACTATCGTCTCGATATCCGCACCGTAACCATGGGCATCTCCCTCCTTGGATGCACCCGATCCACCATGGACGCTACCTGCCAGGCCATCTATGACCGCGTCACGCAGCAGGCCGGGCGCCTAGTGGAGGTATGCGAAGGCATCGAAGGCGAGCTGGGTATCCCCATCGTAAATAAGCGTATCTCCGTGACCCCAATATCCTTGGTGGTAGCCGGTGTAGAAGGAAACCCCGTCGACGCCGCAAAGGCACTGGACAAGGCAGCCAAAGAGGTAGGAGTCAACTTCGTGGGCGGCTATTCCGCTCTGGTCGAAAAGGGCGCTACCACCGCGGAACAAAAGCTCATAAGTTCCATTCCAGAAGCGCTGGCTACGACTGACGTCGTGTGTTCCTCCGTCAATATCGCCAGTTCCCGCGCCGGTATCAACATGGATGCGGCAAGGAAGATGGGCGAGGTTATCAAGGAAGCTGCCGAGCTGACCAAGGACAATTCCGCCATTGCCTGCGCCAAGCTGGTGGTCTTTGCTAATTCTGTGGGCGACAACCCATTTATGGCCGGCGCGTTCCACGGCATCGAAGAACCCGATTGCGTAGTCTCCGTCGGCGTTTCTGGCCCAGGTGTTGTCGACCGCGCCTTGGGATCGCTCGAAGGGGCGAGCCTCGACCAGGTAGCGGAAGAAGTCAAGAAGGCCGCTTTCAAGATCACCCGCGCCGGGCAACTGGTGGGCACCATGGCTTCCGAGCGCCTTGGCGTACCCTTCGGCATCATCGACCTTTCGCTTGCCCCTACTGCCGAATTGGGAGATTCGGTGGCCCACATCCTTGAGCACATGGGCCTAGACCAGGTGGGCACGCACGGTACAACTGCTGCTTTGGCTCTGCTTAACGACGCCGTAAAGAAGGGCGGCATGATGGCCTGCTCCCGCGTCGGCGGTTTGTCTGGTTCCTTTATCCCCGTCTCCGAGGATAAAGGCATGATCGATGCGGTTAAGTCCGGCTCTATCTCCATGGACAAGCTGGAGGCCATGACCGCCATTTGCTCGGTGGGCTTTGACATGATTGCGCTGCCGGGCGATACCTCGGCCGCGACGATTTCGGGCATGATTGCTGACGAGGCCGCCATCGGCGTGATGAATCATAAGACCACGGCGGTACGCGTGATCCCGGTTCCTGGCGCCCAGGTGGGCGACGAGGTGAGCTTCGGCGGCCTGCTGGGCTACGCACCGGTGATCCCGATCAATCACGTGGGTAATGCGCAGTTCATTAACCGCGGCGGCTTCATCCCCGCTCCAGTGCATGGATTCCGCAACTAAGGAGAGCGGCCACCGCGCCGCGGCCTAGTCCGCGGCGTGCTCTTCGCCGGGTTTCTCTGACTCCGCCCTTTCGGCGAGGTTGTCCTGGAAATGCTGGTAGGAACATTCCAGCTGTTTTAATTCCACCTCGCCGCCAACTTGGCGGCGGGCATCAGAGTAGATGGCCCGGGCGGCGTCGGCAAGCACGCTCCGGCGCTCAGCAGTGTACAAAAGGGCCACTACCTTGGCCAGGTTATCCAGCAAGCTGAGGTAAATCTCCGCGTTATCGGCGGCGTCCCGCCGAATCTGCGTGAACATCGCCTCCACAATTTCCTCATAGCTGAACGTTTGGTAATCGAGGCGAAACTCGCCGTTAACGTGCACAATGCCCTGCGGAAGCCGCTTATCCCCGATGACGGTGAGGATCTGGGTAAAGCGGTCAATGATATCGATGACCGTGTACGGATCATTGACACCAGTACTCAAAGCGCGGGCAGCAATCTCCGCCAGGTGCCGGGCGGTAAAACGAGGGTCGTGAGCTGAGGCATGCTCCCTGTACTGGGTGAGCACGATATGGCGCTCAACATTTTCCGGAAGGCGCGGCACACCGTGTGCGATAACCTCGCCTTCCAGTACCAAGTCACCCGGCGCCACGCCGAGGTGCACCGCGCAATTCTCCCGTGCCGCTGCCTGCGCAATGGCGTCATAGTCGACGAACTTGAGGTAGCCAGTTCCACTGCTGCGCCGCTTTTCCGCATCCACGTAAAATTCTGGCCCAGGAGCCTTGGCCGCTTTTTCCTCTTCGCCCCGCCGGATGAGCCGGCGCATGTGGTCCTCTACGTCTTCGGCCACCACGTGAACTACGTGAGACATACTGATCGATTGGGCAATATGGACGATGAAATAAATGAGGAAGATTACGCAGGCGATGGCCAACAGCACCGTTACTGCTACGTTCAAGGAAGGAACATATTCTTCTTTCCCATTACCGCCCGTTTGCACCGCACGTAAAGAAAGAAGGGCAAAAATGAAGGTTGCAAGATAGATCGCCAGGGTCGATTGTATAGAGCGATCTTTTAGAAACTCATGCAGCAGGCGCGGCCCCATTACTGTGACAACACCAGAAAGTGCGGTCAGCGTGATGAAGAAAAGGGTGCCAGCAAGGGACAGCGACGAGGTAGCTACCGCGCTTAGAATCCCTTGGGCACTATCGGCGCTGCCATCATAAAAGGGGGTGGCTGCCACGCGAAAACGGCTACCGACCGCGATGAGCAACTCTGCGCTGACGGCGGCAACGGCCACCGCCACTGCAGGGATTAGCCAAAACTTTTCCCGCCAGGCAGGCATCCTCTCCAGTAGCGTCTTCATGTTTTCCTAAGCTAGCTCCACGATTTCCATGTAGTCATCGGACCACAAATCTTCGTCACCATCGGGCATGATGATTACGCGTTCCGGGTCCAAAGCCTTGACCGCGCCCGGATCGTGCGTAACCAGCACCACGGCCCCCGTATAGGTTTTTAGCGCATCGAGTACCTGCTCGCGCGAGATTGGATCCAGGTTATTCGTCGGCTCATCCAGCAGCAGCACATTCGCGCGGCTAGAGACCAGCGCGGCCAAGGCTAGGCGCGTCTTCTCACCGCCGGATAGAGTGCCCGCGGGTTGTTCCAACTTCTCGCCGGAGAACATGAAGGCACCAAGCAGACTACGCAGTTCCTGCTGATCCGCGTCTGGGCAGGCGTCAATGGTGTTTTGCCATACAGACTTATCCGGATCGATGGTGTCGTGTTCCTGCGCAAAATAGCCGATCCGCAAGCCGTGGCCGCTGACGATGCCACCTTCACCGTCGGTGCGCTCCACTCCGGCCAGCAATTTCAACAGCGTGGTCTTACCCGCGCCGTTATAGCCCAGCACCACTACTCTTGACCCTTTATCGATGGCCAAATCCACCCCGGCGAAGACCTCTAGGGAGCCGTACATCTTGGTCAGCCCCTTGGCATTCATGGGTGTCTTACCGCACGGTGCCGGCTCGGGGAACTTAATATTGGCCACCTTATCGGCCACCCGCACCTCATCGAGCTGGCTCATCATGCGCTCAGCGCGGTGGAGCATTTGCTTGGCCGCAGCGGCCTTTGTTGCCTTAGCACCCAACTTAGCAGCCTGCTTTTGCAGGGCGGATGCCTTCTTTTCCGCATTGGCCCGCTCTCGGCGACGGCGCGCTTCATCGGTAGCACGAGCATCGAGGTATTTCTTATACCCCATGTTGTATACATCGGCCTCGCCGCGAACCGCATCGAGGAACCACACCTTATTACACACGGCCTCAAGCAGCTCGACGTCGTGAGAAATCATAATGAGCCCGCCCTCATGTTTGGACAGGAATTGGCGGAGCCACGTAATAGAATCCGCGTCCAAGTGGTTCGTCGGCTCATCGAGGAGCAGGGTGGTCTGGGATTTTCCGGACCCCTCGGTAGCGGCAAAGAGAATTTGCGCTAGCTCCACGCGGCGGCGCTGACCACCCGAGAGAGTTTTGAGTTGCTGGTCTAGGACGCGCTGCGGCAGACCCAAATTATCGCATATTTGCGCGCACTCGGAGTCGGCTTCATAGCCGCCAAGCGACTCGAATTGCTCCTCCAAGCGGGAGTATTTCCGGATGGCCTTATCCCGGAACTTATCGTCAGTGGCCGATTCCATAAGCTCTTGTTGCTTGGCCATGCGGCGCTTGAGATCATCCAAACCGCGGGCGGAGAGAACGCGCTCTCGCGCGGTCTGTTCAATATTTCCTTCGCGGGAATCCTGGGGCAAATAACCAATGGGGCCCGAACGAGTAACTGAGCCGCCATAGGGCTCGGTCTCCCCTGCCAAAATGCGCATAGTCGTCGTCTTGCCCGCGCCGTTGCGGCCGATAAGCCCGATGCGGTCACCGGGTTGCACACGCAAGTGCTGCCCTGGGGCTTCGAGAAGCGTGCGCGCTCCTACCCTGACTTCGAAATCATTGGTTACAATCACGAAGAAACAGTCTAGCAATTGCCGACGCTAAGACGCGCTAACGCCCCCAACAACTGTCTCCCTAGACCGGGAAATGCGCTGCTGGAGGCGTGTGCGTAGGACGCGATTTAAACCGCGAAGCCGAGGGCCTGAAGTTGCTCGCGGCCCTCTTCCGTAATCATCTGCGGACCCCATGGTGGCATCCATACCCAGTTGATACGGACGGCATCGGCCAATTTATTGGCCTTGACGATGTCTTCCACCTGCTCAGCAATGACATCGGTCAATGGGCAGGCCGGCGAGGTCAACGTCATATTAATCATGACGATCTCCTTGCCATTGTCCTCTTCGAACCACAGATCATAGACAAGGCCCAAGTCAACAACGTTGATCCCGAGCTCAGGGTCAATGACGTCTCGCATAAATTCGGTGACGTCAAAGGCTTTGGAAATCTGCTCTTCGGTTTGCTCCGGTCGCTCGCCGCTGCCGGAGAAAGAGGAATTCTCGTTCTGATAAGGATCTACGGGATCAGTCATCTAGCTCTCCACTTCTGTTAGTGCATCGGCGGAAGCAGCCTGGAAGGCCTTCCATCCGAGGAGCGCACACTTTACGCGCGCTGGGTACTGGGACACTCCGGCGAAGGCTACGCCATCACCGATGAGGTCTTCATCGCCCTCGTCCTGGCCGCGAGAGGTGATCATCTTTTCAAACTCGGCCAGCTTCTCATTGGCTTGCGCGAGCGGTAGCCCAACGATTTCTTCAGCCATAACCGAGGTAGAAGCTTGCGAGATGGAACAGCCTTCCGCGTCATAGGAGACGTCCTCAACGGTCTTGCCGTCATCGGAAAGACGCACGCGCAGGGTCAGCTCATCTCCGCAGGACGGGTTCACATGGTGAACCTCAGCCTGATAAGGCTCCCTCAGTCCGGCGTGCTGCGGGTTCTTGTAGTGGTCCAGGATGACGTCCTGGTACATGGAATCTAGGTTCATGAGGCAACTCCAAAGAATTCGCGGGCGGCCTTGATTGCTTCCACCAGCTTATCTACTTCTTCCTCGGTGTTATAGAGGTAGAAGCTGGCTCGGGCGGTGGACTGTGCCCCGCAGGCGCGGTGCAATGGCCACGCGCAGTGGTGGCCAACGCGAATGGACACGCCGTGGTCATCGAGGACCTGGCCCAAGTCATGCGGGTGAACGCCGTCCACGGTGAAAGAAATGGCACCGCCGCGGTTTTCAGTGGTTTCCGGGCCGATGATGCGCAGGCCCGGGATTTCCTTCAGCTGGCGCAGTGCGCGCTCCGTAAGTTTCTTTTCGTGCGCGTGGATATTATCCATGCCCACTTCTTCCAAAAACTTCACCGCGGCGCCGAGGCCTACTACCTGGCTGGTCATCTGCGTGCCTGCCTCAAAGCGTGTCGGCGGCTCGGCAAAGGTTGTCTGTTCCATCTTGACAATCTCAATCATGGAGCCACCGGTCAAGAAAGGCGGCAGCTTTTTGAGCAGCTCCTCCTTGCCGTAGAGGACACCAACGCCGCTGGGGCCACACATCTTGTGACCGGAAAACGCCGCGAAGTCCACATCCAAGGCGTGGAAATCTACCGCCATGTGCGGCACCGACTGGCAGGCGTCGAGTACAACCATGGCGTCAACCGCGCGGGCGCGGCGTACCAGCTCATCGACATCCGCCACAGCACCGGTCACATTGGACTGATGGGTAAACGCAACGACCTTGACGGATTCATCGAGTTCGAGCGAATCGAGATCGATGCGACCGTCTTCGGTCATGGAGTACCACTTCAACGTAGCGCCGGTACGAGCGCAAAGCTCCTGCCACGGCACCAAGTTAGCGTGATGCTCCAGTTCGGTGATCACAACGGTATCGCCCTCGCCTACGTAGAGGTCCCCCGCGCGTTCGTCGCTAAGCACATAAGCAACCTCGTTCAGGGCCTCGGTGGCGTTTTTGCTAAAGGCGATTTCATCGCGGTCCGCGCCTACGAACGCGGCGATAGCCTGCCGTGCGGACTCATAGGCATCATCGGCTTCTTCCGCCAACTGGTAGGAACCGCGGTGAACAGGGGCGTTCGTATGCAACACAAACTCCTCTTCCGCCTTCCACACCGACAGCGGGCGCTGGGAGGTAGCGCCTGAATCCAGATACACCAGAGGCTTATCGCCTCGGACGGTGCGCTGGAGAATCGGGAACTGCTCCCTGATTGCGTTTACATCAAATCCAGACATGAATCTTCTTAGGATAGTCTCGGTTGACCGGCCGGTGGCCGGTCCTTACTTGAGGAACTGGTCGTAGCCGTCAGACTCGAGCTGATCGGCCAATTCGGCGCCACCGGTCTTGATGACGTGGCCATCAGCGAAGACGTGGACAAAGTCCGGCTTCACGTAGTTCAGGATGCGCTTATAGTGGGTAATCATCAAAATGCCACCATTGGTTTCCTTCTGGTAGCTGTTGATGCCCTCAGAAACGATGCGCAAGGCGTCAACGTCCAAGCCGGAGTCCGTCTCATCCATCACTGCGAACTTTGGCTTGAGGATATCCAGCTGCATAACCTCATGGCGCTTCTTCTCGCCACCGGAAAATCCCTCGTTAACGGAGCGAGAGATGAAGGACTTATCGATCTTCAGGTTCTCGCGGGCCTGGGTAAGCTCCTTATTCCATTCACGCAGCTTCGGTGCCTCACCGCGGATGGAGGTGACGGCGGAACGCATGAACTGGGAGACCTTTACGCCCGGGACCTCAGTGGGGTACTGCATTGCCAGGAAAAGGCCGGCACGAGCGCGCTCATCGACGGGCATGTCCAGTAGGCTTTCGCCGTCGAGCAGCACCTCGCCCTCGGTAACCTCATACTTTGGGTGGCCGGCGATGGTGTAGGACAAGGTGGACTTGCCGGAGCCGTTCGGGCCCATGATGGCGTGGATCTCGCCAGAGTTGATCGTCAGGTTGACGCCCTTGAGAATTTCCTTCGGCTCGCCGCCTTCTTCCGTCGGCAGCACTTGAGCGTGGAGGTTCTTAATTTCCAGAGTAGACATAATGTGTGTGGTTTCCTTCTATGAAAGCTTTAGGCGGAGATCTTTTCCAGTTCTTCGGAAATGCGGTCTTCCAATTCCTCAGACAGGGACTGCACCGGGATGCGGTGGATGACCTCATTGAAGAAGCCACGGATGATGAGGCGGCGGGCTTCAGCCTCTGGAATGCCGCGAGACATGAGGTAGAACAACTCAATGTCATCGAAGCGACCAACGGTGGCTGCGTGGCCGGCGCCGGTAATTTCACCAGTCTCAATCTCCAGGTTAGGGATTGCATCCGCGCGAGCGCCCTCGGTCAGGATCAGGTTGTTATTGGTCTCGTAGGTATCAGTGCCCTGTGCATTGGAGCGAATGAGAACATCGCCCACCCAGCAGGTGCGGGCCTCATTTTGCTTAGTACCCTGCAGCGCGCCCTTATAAAGAACATGGGAACGGCAGTTAGGAACGGAGTGATCCACGAGCATGCGGTTCTCAAAGTACTGGCCTTCGTCCGCGAAGTACACGCCCAATAGCTCTGCGTCGCCACCTTGCTCGGTGAAGTTCACGCGCGGCACGATGCGTACTACTTCGCCGCCAAAAATGGCAGAGTTATGGCGTAGCACGGAATCGCGGCCGAGCTGGGCAACGTGGTTGGACAGGTGAACCGCATCGTCTTCCCAGTCAACGTCAACGACAACGGTCAAGTGAGCACCATCGCCCACGATGAACTCGACGTTATCCGCGTGGGTGCCGGAGCCGACATACTTCAAAATGACGGTAGCTTCGGCGTGGTGGCCTACCTCGATGGAGGTGGCGCCAAAGGACGTTACGCCCTCTCCCCTGCCGGTATAGGTGATGACGACGGGTTCTTCGACCTGAGCCTCTGCATCGATGGTGACAACCTGGCCTTCTGGCATGGAGGTCCATGCCTGTGCCGCGACACGATCAGACGGGGTACCTACACGGCCCAATCGTTCATCATCACGAGCGACGGTCTCGGAGCTTACGCCCGGGTGCTCACTCACGGTGACATCCTGGGCTACAGCCTCAGCAAACTCGCCATTATGCAGGCCACGGAGCTTGCGCAGGGAAACAAAGCGCCAGACCTCGTCACGGCCGTGAGGCACCGGGAAGTCCTCCACGTTGGTGGAGGTAAAGACATCACCCTTGGTGATCTTATCCGGATTGAATTCGTTCGAAGCGACCATTTTCTTTAGCCGACCGATCCTTCCATTTGCAGTTCGATGAGGCGGTTGAGCTCGAGGGCGTACTCCATCGGCAGCTCCTTAGCAATCGGCTCAACGAAGCCACGCACGATCATCGCCATTGCTTCTTCTTCCGCAATGCCGCGGGACATCAAGTAGAACAACTGCTCCTCAGAAACCTGGGAAACGGTTGCCTCATGGCCCAGCGTGACGTGGTCATTACGGATGTCGTTATACGGGTATGTATCCGAACGCGAGATATTGTCCACCAGCAACGCGTCGCACTCCACGTTAGAGGTGGAATGGTGCGCGTTCTGATTGACCTGCACCAAGCCGCGGTAAGCGGCGCGACCGCCGGCACGTGCCACCGACTTGGAAACGATATTGGAAGAGGTGTGCGGGGCCATGTGGGTCATCTTGGCACCGGTGTCTTGGAACTGGTCCTCACCAGCAAAAGCAACGGAGAGGACCTCGCCCTTTGCATATGGTCCGGTCATCCACACTGCCGGGTACTTCATCGTGACCTTGGAACCAATATTGCCGTCGACCCATTCCATGGTGCCGCCCTCTTCTACCTTGGTGCGCTTGGTCACCAAGTTGTAGACGTTGCTGGACCAGTTCTGAATGGTGGTGTAGCGGCAACGGCCGCCCTTCTTCACGATGATCTCCACTACTGCAGAGTGCAAAGAGTCAGACTTATAGATAGGTGCGGTACAGCCCTCGACGTAGTGCACATAGGCGTCCTCGTCAACGATGATGAGGGTGCGCTCAAACTGACCCATGTTTTCCGTGTTGATGCGGAAATAAGCCTGCAGCGGAATATCCACGTGCACGCCCTTTGGCACGTAAATGAAGGAGCCACCCGACCACACGGCGGAGTTCAGCGCGGAGAACTTATTATCGCCCGCGGGGATGACGGTACCGAAATACTCCTTGAAGAGCTCTGGGTAATCACGCAGCGCAGTGTCGGTATCGACGAAGATAACGCCCTGGCTTTCTAGGTCCTCACGAATCTGGTGGTAGACAACCTCAGATTCGTACTGGGCTGCCACGCCTGCAACGAGGCGCTGCTTTTCGGCCTCTGGAATGCCCAACTTATCGTAAGTGGCCTTAATGTCATCCGGGAGGTCTTCCCACGTCTGGGCCTGCTCCTCGGTGGACTTCACGTAGTACTTAATCTGGTCAAAATCGATGCCAGATAGGTCCGCGCCCCACGTGGGGATGGGCTTTTTATCAAAGATATTGAGAGCCTTTAGGCGCTGGTTAAGCATCCATTCTGGCTCGCCCTTCTTGGCGGAAATATCGCGTACTACATCTTCGTTTAAGCCGCGGCGAGCAGAAGCACCAGCCGCGTCCGAGTCGTGCCAGCCGTACTCATATGCACCAATGGAATCAATGATTTCATCATCGGTCATCTTGTTGTCGGGTGCCGATTGTGCCTGGGTCATGACTCGCTCCTTTCAGTATTTGTATTAACGGGTGTCAAGGGGATGTTAGTGGTACAGATTCCGTGACCTCCAGCAATGGAAGCCAAAGGCTGTACGTGTTTGCCTAATAAAGCAGAAAAGACTTCCTGTTCCGCCTCACACAGCTCTGGATGCTCGGCCGCCACGTGGGAGACCGGACAATGGTGTTGACAGATCTGCACTCCTTGGCCGGCGCGGTCCACCGTGGCGGCGTACCCGTGCTCATCCAAGACCTCGGCCAGCTTGCGAGCCACGTCTTCAACAGACTCGCCCTCTTCTATCAGAGGCCGAACATCTGCCACGAGGCGCTCAAAGCGGACTTTGGCAAAGTGTTTGACGGCCTCGGACCCGCCGACCGCGCGTAAAGCTGTCAGGGCCTCTGAGGCCAGATCATCATAAGCGTGACCGAATTGTGCGCGGCCACGATCGGTGAGGCGGAAGTATTTGGCTGGTCGCCCGCGACCAGAACCGCTGACCGCAGAGCCGCGGGGAGCGGGGCGGCGGCGCACGACCTCCGTCAGTTCCTCTTCCACCAAGTTGTCTAAGTGCCGGCGAATTCCGGCAGCAGAAAGGCCAAGGCGTTCACCCAAGTGGGAAGCGGTAACGGGCCCGTCTTTCAACAGCAACAGCATAACTTGACGGCGGGTATCACCATCCGTGGTGCGGGATTCCTTCGCCGGCTTCGGCGTAGCCACACTACGTTGCGGACTGCTCATGCTGGGACCTCCCTTCGCGCTTCAGACACTTACTGCCGCCCCGCAACGTCCTCCCGTAGCTCCGGGATGCTCGCCGCAGTTCAACAGCGCCTTCAATATTAGACAACACTAGTGTTCCTTAATTCATTCCGGAATGCCACCATTGGCCAAACTTCGGCGTGGCACGGGGGTGGCAACACTCCCCTAACGGCCCGACTCGACCGTGCTGCCCACGATGTGGGCGGGCCCGCTGGGGTTTAAGCAATTGATTCGCGTAAAGTCATATGCCATGACAGGCAAAATCCGCGGCTTATTTTCTGGCGTGAAGGCAGAGCTGCCGCAGCTGGGTACCGCTGGTTCCCGGTCGGCACGGTTACACGCCGAAGACACGGGGGCCGCCGAACCTGATTCTCGGTTTGATTTTGTCCCCGCCAATGCGGATGGCCTCAAGCGCACCACCACAGCACAGTGGCGGACATTTTTCATTCTGCGCTGGGTAGGCACGGTAGGCTCCCTGCTCATTGCGTTCGGCGCCCTAGGCGCCGGCGCACTCCCCGTGGTGGGCAATCCCTACGACAACGTGCCCTTCGGCTCCTTGATGTCCCGCATGCTGCAAACCTCCTCCGCCATTGTAATGGTGGGAGTAGGCCTATTGGTCTCCGCTTGGGTGTTCCTCGCCCCCTTTGTCGGAACCCCCTTGCGCCAACCTCAGGACAAGGCCACCGCCCCAGCGGGTGCTCGCCGTCTGGTGACCACGCATCAACTGTGGCAAACCTGGGCGGGGTGGGTCATCCCTTTGATTTTTACCGCCCCGCTATTCACCCAAGATATCTACTCCTACTTGGCTAATGGTTCCATCGTGGCACAGGGCATGGATCCATATTCTGCCGGGCCCGTTCAATTGCTAGGGGCAGGTAATAAGCTCGCCCGCTCCGTGCCGTTTATCTGGGCTAATTCCCCTTCCCCTTATGGCCCGGTAGCACTCGGCCTAGCAGCTGTGGTCAGCGCGGTTACTTCTAACTCCATCCTCTTGGGCGTTATCACCCATCGCCTATTGTCCATCGCCGGGATTATTGTTGCTGGTTGGGCCATAAGCTGTCTCGCGCGGCGCTGCCGGGTATCTCCAGAATCTGCACTGTGGCTCGGCATCCTCAACCCGCTGACCATCTTGCATCTAGTGGGCGGAATCCATAATGAGTCCATCATGTTGGGTTTGCTATTGGTGGGCATGGAACTGGGTCTCCGCGGCGTCGACAAGCTGGATGCCTCCCGACGCAGTGCCTACCTAGCCCTGGTAGCTTCCGGTTTTTGCCTTTCCTGTGCCGGAATGGTCAAGGTTACTGGCTTTATTGGGCTGGGCTTTGTGGGCATGGCCTACGCTCGCCGCCTCATCAACGCACACGGTACGGCACGCTGGAAGGCCCTGGCCTACGCCATCGCTTTGCAAATAATCGTTTTAGTAGCAACCGTTGCTCTTATTAGCGTCTGCACCGGCATTAGCTTGGGGTGGATTACCGGGCAAGGCGGGGCGGCGTCCATTCGCTCGTGGCTTTCTACGTCCACCGCCGTAGGCGTAGGTACCGGTTTTATCGGAATGCTCCTAGGCCTTGGCGACCACACCGAAGCCATTCTCACAGTCACCCGCACCTTTGGTGTTCTCGTGGCGGTAGCCTTCATGGCCCGCATGCTCTTTGCCACCTTGCGCGGCCACATCCACCCCGTGGGAGGACTCGGCATCGCCTCTTTAGTACTGGTTATCTTTTTCCCCGTCGTCCATCCGTGGTACATCCTATGGGCCGTACTACCTTTGGCCGCGTGGGCTAATAGGCTCATTTTCCGCTTCAGCGTCGTAGCCTATTCCGCAGCGATGAGCTTCTTTGTGCTGCCGCGCGGTCTCGGCCTTCCCCCCAGCACCATCATTGTGGTCTACGTGTCAGCCGCCTGTGCCTTCACTGCTATCGCCACCCTGTGGTGGGTTGCAGTGCGGCGCAGCGGAATCCGTGTCCTAAACTAATGCCACGTGAATTCCATTTCAGCCGACCGCCCAGCCCTAACCTTGGACAACGTGGTGAAGAAGTTTGGCTCCACCACTGCCGTAAACGGCCTTAGCCTCAGCGTTGCCCAGGGCGAGGTCTTTTGTCTCCTTGGCCCCAATGGCGCCGGAAAGTCCACGACGATTGAAATGTCAGAGGGCTTTCTCCATCCCACCAGCGGCACCATCGACGTCCTAGGGCTAAACCCAAGTACCGAACCAGATAGGGTGCGAGAAAAGGTCGGCATCATGCTCCAAGGCGGCGGTTCCTATTCCGGCATCCGCGTGCTAGAAATGCTGGAGCTTTCTGCCCGATACAGCGCCCAGCCTCTCTCCCCGCAGTGGCTACTAGAAACGTTGGGACTTGAGGGGGTGGCTCGCACCCCTTATCGCAGGCTATCTGGAGGACAACAGCAACGCCTGTCCCTCGCCTTGGCTATCATCGGACGACCCGAGTTGGTTTTTCTGGATGAACCTACGGCAGGCATGGATGCACAATCCCGGTTGGCGGTCTGGGACCTAGTCCGATCCCTGCAGCGTGATGGCGTAACCATCGTTCTAACCACCCACCTGATGGATGAGGCGGAGTCGCTGGCAGACCGCTTGGCCATCATGGATCATGGTCAGCTGGTAGCTCACGGCACCCCCGCAGAACTTACCGCCCAGACGGAATCGGCAGGGCTTAATTTCAGCACCGACATCGACGTAGATATGGAGGCCCTAGCTGCGGCGGGGATTAATGCCACCAAATCCCGTCCCCTGCATTACCGCTTGAGCCAAGCCGGCACTCCCGAGACCATCGCCACGCTCAGCGCTGAGCTCGCCCGCCAAGGAGTCTTACTGCGGTACTTAGATGCGGCCCACCGCAATCTGGAAGAGGTATTCCTTGACCTCACGGGCCGCCACTTGCGCAGCTAGCTGCAATCCCATCTTGGGAAAATATTCAATTCATTGCGTCGAGGAAAGAAGCCATTTATGAGCACTACCTTTAAACCCGGGACCTTTACTCCCGCCCCCAAGCGGACCAGCGCCGGCGCTATGCTGCTCGCGCAAGGCACGATGGAAGCTAAGCTCATGCTGCGCCACGGCGAACAGCAACTGCTCAGCGTCATCATTCCACTGGCCATCCTCATTGGTGCGGCCCACTTGGAGTCCGTTACCAAGCACGGCCTGCACGAGGTTTTCCCCATGGTGCTTGCAGTTGCGGCCACCTCTGCGGGCTTTACCGGTCAAGCTATTTCACTTGCCTTTGACCGACGCTACGGGGCCCTCAAGCGCACCGGGGCATCCGGGGTGCCGGCATGGGCCATTATCGGCGGCAAAATCCTCGGCGTGCTCACGATGGTGGTATTCCAAATCCTTGTCTTGGGTATAGCCGCCTTCATTTTGGGTCTGCGTATCAGCGCGGGTGGGGTGTTGCTCATGCTCCTCTCCCTTTTCTTTGGCGTCGCGGCTTTTACCGCCATGGGGCTACTGCTTGGCGGCACGCTTAGTTCAGAGATGGTGCTCGCGCTGGCCAACCTCATCTGGTTCCTGCTCCTCGGCGTGGTCGGGTGGACCCTATACTCCCAGGGATTGGGCGATAATGGCATCCTCAACGTGGTCCCCACCGTCGCTCTGGCAGGCGCACTTACCGACGCCTCCAATTCCACCTTCCCCGGCCTCGAACTTATTTCCTTGGTAGCTTGGCTCGCCGTGGCGTCGTTCGCAGCGGCCCGTTGGTTCCGCTTCGAGGGCTAAATGTGACTTTTGTCCGGTTCCGCCCGAAACAAGAGGAATTTTTATGCCCAAAATCTCCCGACTAGTAGGATGCTATGCGTGAATTACTGGACAAAAATCAAGCGCTTCTTTAAAGAAGCCGCCCCTACGCTGCAGCAACAGCGCCTCATCGCGCTCATCCTTCTCTTATGCCAGGGTGGCATTACCGTGTCTGGGTCCATTGTCCGCGTGACCGGCTCGGGACTCGGCTGCCCTACCTGGCCCGAG
The DNA here is from genome assembly GCF_037908445.1 of Corynebacterium sp. KPL2825. Lineage (NCBI taxonomy): Bacteria > Bacillati > Actinomycetota > Actinomycetes > Mycobacteriales > Corynebacteriaceae > Corynebacterium > Corynebacterium sp. KPL2825. The sequence goes on from NZ_JBBMGI010000003.1 coordinate 120,498, forward strand.
TGCCAGCCTGGCTCCCTTGTCCCCATGGAAGGCGCCGCTCCTGCACTGCACCAGGCCATCGAGTTTGGTAACCGCCTGCTCACGTTCGTCGTCACCGCTGCGGCGGTAGCCGCCGTCATCGCCATGCGCATGGCACGTCGGCGCACAGAGCTTAAGGTGTATGCATGGCTCAATGTCGCTGGCATTGTGCTGCAGGCGGTCATTGGCGGAATTTCTGTCCATCTCGACCTGCGCTGGTGGTCTGTAGCACTGCACTTCCTGCCATCAATGCTCTTGGTATGGCTGGCGGCAATGCTCTATTCCCGCATCTTGGAACCCGATGACGGAACGCCACGAGCACGATTCCCCCAGGCGATTCGCTTGCTCGCTGCAGTCGCAACAATTGCCCTCAGCATTGTTCTTATCACCGGCACTATGGTTACCGGTTCGGGCGTCCACTCTGGCGATTCCGGGGTCGGAATGGAAGGCCGCTTGCAGGTGGATACCGAAGCCATGGCCGTCACCCACGCCATGTGCATGTACGTCTACCTGACGCTTACCGTTATTACCATCTTCCTGCTCTATAAGAACCGTGCCCCACAGGACGCGAAGAAGGCGGGCTGGGTCCTCATCGCCTGCATCCTTATCCAGTGGGCCGTAGGCGTCTACCAGTTCTATATGAGCATTCCGCGCTGGACTGTTCCTTTCCACATTGGGCTATCCTCCTTCGTCACGGCCTATACCGCACTACTGTGGGCACACGGCGTACGCCGTACCGATGGCACCGCGGATCTCATCACCGGCTCCCCTAGCGGCGATGAAAAGTACGCCGCACGCCAAGCCTCGCTAGAAGCAGCACGCGCGACGGCTTAACACGCAGCGCAACCAGCCGGCCGAAGTCCTGCACTCGGCCGGCTTTTTGCGCTAGCCTGGCTATATGCACGCAATTCAGGTCACAGAAACCGGCGGACCAGAAGTACTTCGCTATACCGAAGTTCCCGCCCCCACCCCGAATGACGATGAGGTCTTGGTAGACGTCATCATGGCCGGCGTCAACTACATCGATACCTATTACCGTGAGGGTATCTATAATGCGACCGCCCCTTTCATTCCCGGATTCGAAGGTACTGGGCGAGTCGTCCACGACCCAAAGGGAGAAATTGCGGAAGGCACAATGGTGGCGTGGAACCAGGCCTTCGGCTCCTACGCCGAGAAGGTCTGCGTCCCGCGCGAGGGACTGGTGGCAGTCCCAGACGATTTCCAACCTGAGGTTGCAGCATCCATGTTGCTCCAAGGCATTACCGCGCACTATCTGGCGCACGGGGTCTATCAATTGGGCGAAGGTGCTTCTTGCCTGATTACCGCCGGTGCCGGCGGCGTGGGGCAAATCCTCACCCAGATGGCATCGTCGCTAGGCGCTACCGTTTATACCGTCGTGTCCACGGACGAAAAGGAAGAACTATCCTACGCGGCCGGGGCGGATAAGGTTTTTCGCTACGGCGAGGGACTCGCCGAGCAAGTTCGCCGCTACAACAGTGACAAGGGCGTCGACGTGGTTTATGACGGCGTCGGCAAAGCTACCTTCCAGGAATCGCTAGAGGCAGTACGTCCACGCGGCACCGTCGCGCTTTTTGGTGCCGCCTCTGGTCCGGTTGAGCCTATCGACCCACAGCTGCTGAACAAGCATGGGTCCATCTTCCTGACGCGGCCTTCCATCGGCGCATGGACGGCACAAGAGGGCGAGTTTCAAATGCGCGCCCAAGCAGTCGTCCAAGCTGTCATGGACGGCGACCTACGCTTTAACGTCACGGCCTCCTATCCTTTGGCAGAAGCCGCTGCGGCTCACCGCGACTTGCAGGATCGCAAGACTACCGGCTCCATCGTTCTGCGCGTCCAAGACGCCGACGGAGACGAGGACTAGCCCCACCTACGCCTAGAGCGCGGGAGAAAAGCAGCATTGCTTCTCCCGCGCTCTTTTTGCCCTGCTCTTGGAATGGGGCGCAGTTAGAATAACGTGGCCGACCAACCCAGCATCCGGCCTAAGGGCTCCCAGCCTAAGACTGCGTCGATGGACAAACCGATAAAGAGCACCGAAAGGTAGTTATTGGAGTAGATGAACAAGCGCATCGGCTTAACCTTGGCGCCGTTTTTCACTCCCTTATGCAAACGGATAGCCATCCACAGAAATACCGCGCCCGAAGCAACCGCTGCGACCAAGTAGATCCACGAAGCTGCGGGGACGATGAGTAGGGTCACGATAACCGTTCCAACGGTGTACCACACGATCTGGCGAGTGACTTCTGCTTCGCCCGCCACCACAGGCAGCATCGGCACGCCGGCTTTTCGGTAGTCTTCTTTGTACTTCATGGCCAGCGCCCACGTGTGCGGCGGGGTCCAGAAGAAGATGATGAGGAAGAGCACCACTGCCTGCCACCAGCGGTCAGGCTCTCCGGCTGGGGCATTATCCCGAATTACGGCCCAGCCAACCATGGCCGGCATACAGCCTGCGAGGCCGCCCCAGACGATGTTTTGCGCATTGCGCATCTTCAAAAACTTGGTGTAGACGAAGACATAGAAGAAGTTCGTCAACACGACGAAGAAAGCTGCGAGCCAAGAATGGGCAAGGAGGCCCAGCCACAGCACGGAAATAATAAGCATTACCCAGGCAAAAATGGCTGCGTTCCGCTTCGAAATCTTCGCTCTTACGAGCGGACGAGCCCTCGTGCGCTGCATCTTTTGATCCAACTCGTAGTCCACGACGTTATTGAACGTGTGGGCGGCGCCAGCGCCCAACCAGCCGCCGAAAATGGTCGACACGATGAGCCAAATATTGTCTGACACAGCCTCCACGCCGCGCTGCGCTTGGAGCATCGCCGGGATTGCGGCCACGAGGAGGAGCTCAATGATCCTCGGTTTCGTTAGCGCAAAATAGGCCTTGATGGTCTCCAAGGAATTCCTCCACTATCTGAACGTTGGTGAACTGTGCCTCGCGCATCTCCTGCGCGCGGTCACCCCTAGCGGTCGCACATGCCCGTGAAAAAGTTCCAGTTCTCTCACTCACATTTTTCGGCGCAGGCGCGAGAGGTTACAGACCCATGTCCGCTAGATTTGGCACACGCTTTTGCGTGCTCGCGTGCACCGCTTAGCCATGCCAGCATACCGGTTATGCCTGGCTTTCTATAATTGCGCACCGCCGGCTAAAAAATTACTAGACTTAATAAAGTTAAGTACTTTTTGCCTAGACGTAAGCGAGGCTTTTCGTGTCGAAAGATAAGTTGTCCCCAGAGCTCCAAACTATGGTTGAGCGCCGTTATCCGGAGGATTGGTCGGAGCTTGACACCCGCGCTATCGACACCGTGCGAGTACTAGCCGCCGACGCGGTACAAAAGTGCGGTTCCGGTCACCCCGGCACGGCAATGTCACTCGCTCCCCTCGCCTACACGCTCTACCAGCGGGTCATTAATCACGATCCCGCTGACGTGCACTGGGCCGGCCGTGACCGCTTCGTACTTTCGGTTGGCCACTCTTCCCTTACCCAGTACATCCAGCTCTACTTGGGCGGCTTTGGCTTGGAAATGGAAGACCTCGAGCAGCTGCGCACGTGGGGGTCACGCACCCCAGGCCACCCCGAGGTCCACCACACCGACGGTGTTGAAATCACCACTGGCCCCCTCGGCCAAGGTCTAGCGTCCTCCGTTGGAATGGCCATGGCGGCGCGTAAGGAGCGCGGCCTTTTCGATCCAGAAGCCCCTGCTGGTGAATCCCCCTTCGATCACTACATCTACACCATCGCCTCCGATGGCGACCTACAAGAAGGCGTTACCGCGGAGGCTTCTTCTCTGGCTGGCACGCAAAAGCTGGGCAACTTGATCGTCTTCTGGGACGATAACCGAATCTCTATTGAAGACGATACAAATATTGCCTTCAATGAAGATGTGGTGGCCCGATATGAGGCCTACGGCTGGCACGTCCAAACGGTGCAATCTGGAGAAGATGTCGTAGCCATTGAGGCTGCTGTCAAGGCTGCTCAAGCAGAAACCGATCGTCCGTCCTTCATCCGCGTAAAGACGGTTATCGGCTACCCTGCCCCGAATAAGATGAATACCGGCAGTGTCCACGGTGCTGCGTTGGGCGATGACGAGGTAGCTGCCACCAAGGAAGTCTTGGGCTTTGATCCGGAGCGCAGCTTCCACATCGATGATGAGGTCATTGCGCACACCCGCATGTTGCGCGAGCGCGGCGCAGAAAAACACTCTGCGTGGCAAGAAAAGTTCGACGCATGGGCTGCAGCTAATCCGGAGAATAAGGCACTTTTTGACCGCATGAATGCGCGCGAATTGCCGCAAGACTTCAGTGCTGATCTACCGGAATGGGAACCAGGCGAAACTTTGGCCACCCGCAAGGCTTCTGAAGCCGCCATCCAGGCCTTGGCTGCTTCTCTGCCGGAGATGTGGGGCGGTTCTGCCGACCTTGCCGGTTCTAATAACACCGTGATCAAGGGCGCGGATTCCTTCGGCCCCGCGGCCATTACTACCGATATGTGGTCGGCTCAACCCTATGGCCGCAACCTGCACTTCGGTATTCGCGAGCACGCAATGTCTGCGATTATGAACGGTATTGCTCTGCACGGTAATACCCGCGTCTACGGCGGCACCTTCCTTATCTTCTCCGAGTACCAGTACCCGGCTGTGCGCTTGGGTTCCCTGATGTCGACCGATACCTACTACGTGTGGACCCATGACTCCATCGGTTTGGGCGAAGATGGCCCTACCCACCAGCCAGTAGAGACTCTTTCTGCCCTGCGTGCCATTCCCAACCTGTCCGTTATCCGCCCTGCGGATGCCAACGAGACTGCACAGGCATGGGCGGCAGCCCTTGAGTACAAGGCCGCGCCTAAGGGCCTGGCGCTGAGCCGCCAGGGACTACCAGTGCTGGAAGGCACCAAGGAAAAGGCGCATGACGGCGTCCGCCGCGGTGCCTATGTTCTGGTGGAAAAGTCCAAGGAGACACCAGAGGTCATCCTTCTTGCTACAGGCTCTGAGGTGCAGCTCGCTGTCGCTGCCGCGAAGGAGCTAGAGGCAGCTGGAACGGCGACCCGCGTTGTGTCCGCACCCTGCCTCGAGTGGTTTGATGAGCAGGATGACGCTTACCGCGAATCTGTGCTCCCCAGCAAGGTGCAGGCGCGCGTTTCTATTGAGGCCGGTATTGCAATGCCATGGCATAAGTACACCGGTTCCTTTGGCCGCAGCATCTCCATTGAGCACTACGGCGCATCTGCTCCTGCAGGCGAGCTCTTTGAAAAGTTTGGATTCACCACTGCAGCGGTAGTTGAGGCGGCACAGGAGTCCCTAGCCGCCGCGAATAAGTAACCCCTAACAGGACTGGATAAGGATAAAGCATGAACCATATCTCGGAACTTGCCCAGCTGGGAACCTCGACCTGGCTTGATGATCTTTCTCGCGAGCGTCTCGTTTCCGGCAACCTCAAGGAAATCATTTCGACCAAGTCCATTGTGGGCGTGACCACCAACCCAGCGATTTTCGCTGCGGCGATGACCAATGGCACCGCTTACGACGCCGAGCTGGCAACGCTAAAGGAGTCAAAGGCCAGCGCCGATGAAGCGGTATACGCCCTTGCCATTGAAGACGTTCAAAATGCGTGTGACCTCTTTGCGGATATTTACTCCTCCACTGATGGGGCAGATGGCCGTGTATCCATTGAGGTCGATCCGCGAATTTCGGATGACCCTACCGCCACACTCGAACAGGCCCGTGAGCTGTGGTCGAAGGTCGATCGCCCTAATGTCATGATCAAGATTCCAGCCACCACCGGCTCCCTCCCAGCAATTGAGGATGCCCTGGCGGAAGGTATCAGTGTCAATGTCACCCTCATTTTCTCTGTGGAACGCTACCGCGCTGTCATCGAGTCCTTCCGTACCGGTCTCAAGCGTGCCGCCGAGTCCGGAAAGGACGTCGCAACTATCCACTCCGTAGCGTCCTTCTTCGTTTCCCGTTTGGATACCGAAGTAGACAAGCGCTTGGAGGCCATTGGCAGCGAGCAAGCTCTAGCACTGCGGGGCAAGGCGGGCGTCGCCAATGCACAGCGCGCCTATGCCCTCTTCCAGGACACTTTGCTTGACGACGCCGACTTGCCAGAAGGCTCCCACCTTCAGCGTCCATTGTGGGCTTCGACCGGTGTGAAAAATCCCGATTACCCAGCCACCTTGTACGTATCTGAGCTAGCCGGTCCGCATACGGTCAACACCATGCCGGAAAAGACCATCGATTCGGTTCTCGACCAAGGCAATCTTCACGGAGATGCCCTATCGGACAGCCGCGAGACGGCAGAAGGCGTCTTTGCCCAGCTAAACGAGGTTGGCATTGATTTCGACGATGTCTTTGCCGTGCTAGAGCGCGAGGGAGTAGAAAAGTTTGTTGCCGCTTGGAATGAACTACTTGCTTCCATCGAGGAACGACTCGCGTAAACTAGCCGTGTGACTTGTGCCCCGCCGAAGATTCGGCGGGGCATTCTGCCGCTAGAATATTAGCGAGCTAAAGGCCCATAAACTCAGGAAGGATTCTTCGTGACCGACTCAGCCGCTTGGGTCAACCCCTTGCGCAATGCCAGCGACAAGCGATTGCCGCGAATCGCAGGACCCGCGGGCATGGTCATCTTCGGCGTTACCGGTGACCTAGCATATAAAAAGCTTCTGCCCGCAATCTACGACCTAGCGAGCCGAGGTCTCTTGCCCGCTGGTTTTACCCTGGTGGGTTATGGTCGCCGTGACTGGGACAAGGTCGCATTTTGTGACTACGTTCGGTCAGCTGTAGTGGCGGGCTCGCGCACCGAATTTAATGAAGATGTCTGGCAGCACCTGTCGCAGGGCATCGAATTTGTCCAAGGTTCCTTCGATGATGCCGGCTTCGATCGCCTCTCCGCCCGCTTGGGCGAGCTAGACCGAGAGCGAGGAACCGGCAGCAACTGGGCATATTACCTTTCCGTTCCACCGGAGTTTTTCTCCAATATCTGCCACCAGCTGGAGCGGGTGGGCATGGCCAACTCCGTTGCAGACTCATGGCGCCGCGTCATCATTGAAAAGCCTTTCGGCCATGACCAGGAATCTGCACGCAAGCTCAATGAGATTGTCAACGCTGTCTTTCCTGAGTCCGCGGTGTTCCGCATCGACCACTATCTGGGCAAAGAAACGGTACAAAATATCTTGGCTTTGCGCTTTGCAAATCAGATTTTTGAGCCTATGTGGAATGCCCACTATATCGATCACGTCCAAATCACCATGGCTGAAGACATCGGCCTAGGCGGTCGCGCTGGCTACTATGATGGCATCGGCGCAGCTCGAGACGTCATCCAAAACCATCTTTTGCAGCTCTTGGCCCTCGTCGCGATGGAAGAACCGTCGTCCTTCGAGCCGGAAGAATTGCGGGCTGAAAAGGTAAAGGTCTTGCGCGCTACCCATGCCGTTCACCCTCTGAATAAGACCACTGCTCGCGGCCAATATTCCGCGGGGTGGCAAGGCTCCGAGTTTGTCAAGGGGTTGCGCGAGGAAGAAGGCTTCGATCCGGAATCCACAACGGAGACCTACGCTGCCTGTACCTTGGAAGTCAACTCCCGCCGCTGGGGAGGAGTACCTTTCTACCTGCGGACGGGCAAGCGCTTGGGCCGCAGAGTGACCGAGATTGCGCTAGTTTTCAAGGCGGCTCCTAACCAGCCATTCGTCGATGGTCAAACCGATGCGCTGGGCAGAAACGCGGTCGTTATCCGCGTGCAGCCGGATGAGGGTGTCACCATGCGCTTTGGTTCCAAGGTGCCCGGCTCCACTATGGAGGTGCGCGACGTCAATATGGACTTTGCCTACGCTGAGGCCTTTACCGAGGAATCCCCGGAGGCCTATGAGCGATTGATCTTGGATGCCCTCTTGGACGAGTCTTCGCTATTCCCCACCAATGAAGAGGTAGAACTTTCCTGGTCGATTTTGGACCCCATCATCGACTACTGGGCCGAAGCAGGACAGCCCGAGGAGTACCGCGCTGGCACCTGGGGACCAGAATCCGCCGATAAAATACTGCGTCGCCGGGGTCACTCCTGGCGCCGCCCATAGGAGGGACGCAGACAATGATTATTCCATTGCCCAATACCACTACGCGTGAAATCTCCAAGAAGTTAGTAGAGGCGCAAGAACATTACACCCTGACTACCGGCCGAGTGCTCACTCTAATCGTGGCGGCCCGTGAGGATGATGACCTTGAAAGCATTCTCGCTTCCGTGCGCGATGCCTCCCACGAGCACCCGTCACGTGTGTTGGTCGTAGTAACGGGAGACCCGCAGGTCGAAACCCACCTTGATGCACAGCTACGCGTGGGCGGCGAAGCAGGTGCCTCCGAGATGGTCATCATGAAGTTGCACGGTGCTTTGGCAAACCAAGACGAAGCAGTAGTCACGCCGCTGCTACTACCTGATACCCCGCTGGTCGCTTGGTGGCCTACTCTGTGCCCACCGGACCCTGCCTCCAGCTCGGTGGGAAAGTTGGCGCAGCGCCGCATAACTAACGTTGCCTTTGACGGACGCGTGACCGGCGAAGATCTTCGCACCCTATCTGCCGGGTACACGCCGAGTGATTCCGATATGTCTTGGGCTGCCATCACCTTGTGGCGCGGTGTCGTTGCCTCCGCCTTGGACCGTCATCCCCACGAGCCGGTGAAGTCGGTAGAGGTAGCAGGTCCGGCCGGCCACCCAGCCCCGGATTTCGCCGCTGGATGGTTGCTCGACCGCCTGGCAGTTCCCGTACATCGCACAGTGGCCGACTCCGAGGAGGACCACTTCCCAGTGACTCATTTGCGGTTCAATCGGGAGACAACCCACGTAGACGTCGATGTCATTGACGAGCGCACGGTGCGTGTGTGTGTTCCGGGTTCGCCGGAATCCTTGGTGAGCCTCAATAAGCGCTCACAAGCTGAGGTGCTTTCTGAAGAACTGCGCCATTTGGATGCCGATAAAACCTATGCACAAGCGCTCCGTGCACTAGCCCAGGTAGACTACAGTAATCAGTAAACGGCTTTAATCTGAATCTTTGTAAAGGATAGCGATACGTAATGGTAACTCTTCACCGCGTGAGCGATGTGGATGACCTTATCTCCCAGGCCGCACTGAAATTCGTGGATACCGTAGCGCGTATCCAAGCATCGGGTGGCGGCCTCCACGACGATGGTGTCGCGCGTGTTGTCCTCACTGGCGGCGGAGCCGGAATTGGCGTTCTCCACGAGTTGGCCCGTTTGGATTTCGCCGCACAGCAGCAAGGTGAAAATTTTCCTGCTCAGCGCATCGATTGGTCGCGTGTTCACGTTTTCTTCGGCGACGAACGCAATGTACCCGTTTCCGACGCAGATTCTAATGAGGGCCAGGCGCGCAATGCGTTGCTCAACCACGTAGATATCCCAAACCAAAATATTCACGGTTTTGATCTGGGCGCGGTGTCTATGGAAGCAGCGGCAAGCGCATACGAACCAGAGTTGAAGGAATTTGCCCCTCATGGTTTCGACCTACACCTACTAGGCATGGGTGAGGAGGGCCATATTAATTCCTTGTTCCCGCATTCCTCCGCTATTCGGGAGCAAGAAGAACTAGCTGTTCCCGTCCACGATTCCCCAAAGCCGCCCAGCGAGCGCATTACCCTCACCCTTCCGGCGGTCAATAAATCCGATCGCATTTGGCTCCTTGTGGCCGGCGAAGCCAAGTCGGAAGCGGCCAAGCACGTGGTAGAGGGCGCTGCGGCCGAGGAATGGCCGGCAGCCGGCGTACACGGTAGGAAGGAAACCGTTCTCTTCCTTGCCGATGACGCTGCTTCCGAGATATAAGCAGGCAATCCGCAGTGTGCGTTCGGGCACATTGCTTTTAGCGCCTGACGCCAATCGAAAAGCGCCGGCACCGCTTCCCCACTTTCAGATCCCCTAGGAAAATTAGTGGTAGGAAGCTAGTGCCGGCGCTTTCGCTATCCTGGCTTTTCGCTTAAGCGAAGGCTTGGATCAGGTTTAGGCCCACAATGCAGGCCAGCCAGATGATAACCATCACCACGGTGTAGCGATCCAAGTTCTTTTCCACGACGGTCGAGCCGGAAAGGTTCGACTGCACGCCACCGCCGAAGAGGCTGGACAGGCCGCCGCCTTTACCTTTGTGCAGCAGCACGAAGATGGACATCAAAATAGCTGCGATGACCAAGATGATTTCCAGTGCCAAGACCATGAGGATAATCCTTATTTCTAACATGCGCCTTGTGGTTGACTCTTGCCACCCACTAGCGCGGAATCGTACTTTTAGGCTTTGCGTCCAGCAAAGCAGTCACACCGGCCCACTGTACACGATGGCGCGGGCCGGAACCATTCCAACCCGCGCCGAACGCGAACCTGTGACAGGTGATATCTCCTGTTAGTTCAGGGCATTAGCTGCGTTGGCAGCCAACTTGGCAAACTCTTCGCCCACCAGGGAGGCGCCACCGATGAGGCCGCCGTCTACGTCTGGCTTGCTGACGATCTCCGCAACGGAATCAACCTTGACGGAACCGCCGTAGAGAATACGAATGCCTTCCGCTACCTCGTCACCGGCGAGCTCTTTCACGAGCTCGCGGATGGCGGCACAAACCTCTTGTGCGTCGTCTGCGGAGGCTACCTTGCCGGTACCAATGGCCCAGACCGGCTCATAAGCAATGACGGTCTTGGCAAGCTGCTCAGCGCTAAGGCCAGCCAAAGAATTACGGGTCTGGTTAACCACGTAGTCCACGTGAGTACCGGCCTCGCGAACGGCCAGTGGCTCGCCTACGCACACGATGGGGCTAATGTCATTATCCAAGGCTGCGGCGGCCTTTTCTGCGACGAGCTTATCGGTCTCGCCATGATACTGACGGCGCTCCGAGTGTCCCACGACTACCCAGCTGCAGCCGAGCTTGGCTAGCATTTGACCAGATACCTCGCCGGTGAACGCGCCAGACTCATGCTTAGAGATGTCCTGCGCGCCGTAGGTGATCTGCAACTTGTCGCCTTCTACCAGCGTCTGGATGGTGCGAATATCGGTAAACGGGACCATATAGGCCACGTCGACCTTTTCGTAGTAGTCCTTAGGCAGGGAGAACGCAAACTTTTGAACGGAACCGATAGCCTCGACGTGGTCGAGGTTCATCTTCCAGTTACCTGCGATAAGTGGCGTACGTGCCATGATTTTTCCTCTCTTTTAGCAAGTGACTCAGCAGATTTTAGGCTTCAAGGACGGAGACGCCCGGAAGCTCCTTGCCCTCTAGGTACTCAAGGGAGGCGCCGCCACCGGTGGAGATGTGGCTAAAGCCATCCTCGTCCAGGCCGAGCATGCGCACGGAGGCCGCGGAATCGCCGCCACCGACAACCGAGAAGGAGCCGTTGTTTTCGGTGGCGTCGATAATAGCCTGCGCGACGCCCGCAGTACCCTTGGAGAAGGCCTCCATTTCGAAGACACCCATCGGACCGTTCCAGAAGACGGTCTTGGAAGAAGCAAGCACCTCTGCGAAGTGCTCCACAGACTTTGGCCCGATGTCTAGGGACATCCAGCCCTCTGGGATGCCGTCGAGCTCGACAACCTGGTGTTCCGCATCCGCTGCGAACTTGCTTGCGGCAATGAGATCCACAGGAAGGACCAGCTTGTCACCGAAGCGTTCGAGCAGCTCCTTGCAGTTATCAATCTGGTCTTCTTGCAGGAGGGACTCCTGGACGTTGTAGCCCTTGGCGGCCAGAAGGGTGTAGCACATGCCGCCACCGATAATGACCTTGTCTGCCTTATCTGCTAACGCCTCAATTACGCCGAGCTTATCCGAGACCTTGGCGCCGCCAAGTACTACTACGTATGGGTGCTCCGGCTTCTGGGCCACGGTGGAAAGGACGGAGAGTTCCTTTTCTACGAGCTTGCCTGCGTAAGCCGGCAGGCGCTTTGCGACGTCATACACAGATGCCTGGGCACGGTGGACAACGCCAAAGCCATCGGAGACGAAAGCGCCATTATCGGCTGCCAAAGCAACGAGCTCATCAGCAAATGCGCCGCGCTCCGCTTCATCCTTGGAGGTCTCGCGAGAGTCGAAGCGGACATTTTCCACCAACATGACATCGCCATCGTTGAGCCCGTTCGCACGCTCATGAGCGTCCTCGCCGGTGACATCGCCGGCCAAGGCAACGTACTGGCCAAGAGCCTCGGACAGAGCTTCAGCGACTGGGGCCAAGGAGTACTTAGCGTTTACCTCTCCCTTGGGGCGGCCAAGGTGCGCGGACAGAATGACCTTAGCGCCGCCTTCCACCAAAGCCTTGATGGTGGGAAGAGAAGCGTTAATGCGACCCGGGTCAGTAATGTTTCCTTCTTCATCAAGGGGAACATTGAAATCAGAACGAACAAGGACGTGACGAGATTCGACGCCTTCCTTGAGAAGATCATCCAGAGTCTGGAAAGCCATTATTTTCTCCTTCTTAAATACGGATTGTTCACAAGGCTATAGATATAAGAATACCGGCCGCGACACAATGCCGTTTAGGCTTGCATCGGGGCCGGACTCTCATTATTAAAGCTCTAAGTTTAGAGCTTGTCTGCTACCAGGCTAGTCATACGTACAAGCTGGGAGGTGTATCCCCACTCATTGTCGTACCAGCCCAGAACCTTAACGAGGTTGCCGTTGGAGACCTTGGTCATGCCGGAGTCAAAAATGCAGCCGTGCGGGGAGGTTACGATATCGGTGGAAACCAGCGGGTCCTCGGTATAAGCGAGGGTGTCTTTGAGCTCGCCTTCAGCAGCTTCCTTCAGGGCGGCGTTAATCTCTTCAACGGTTACGTCGCGGGAAGCGGTAAACGTCAGGTCGGTAGCGGAGCCGGTGATAACTGGAACACGCATGGCGTAGCCATCCAGCTTGCCTTCCAGCTCAGGCAGTACCAGGGAGACAGCCTTAGCTGCGCCGGTGGAGGTAGGCACCATATTTACAGCAGCGGCGCGGGCGCGGCGCGGATCCTTGTGCGGTGCGTCTTGGATGCGCTGGTCGCCGGTGTAGGCGTGGACGGTGGTCATCAAGCCCTTTTCGATGCCGAACTTGTCATTGAGGACCTTTGCCATCGGCGCCAGGCAGTTGGTGGTGCAGGATGCTGCGGAAATAACATTGTGGTTTGCCGGATCGTAGGTGTCAGAGTTAACGCCATAGACGAAGGTTGCGTCTACTTCCTTGCCCGGAGCAGAGATGATGACCTTCTTAGCACCAGCCTCGAGGTGAGCCTTGGCGTCATTGCCATTGGTGAAACGGCCGGTGGACTCGATCACGAGGTCTACGTCGTATTCGCCCCACTTGAGCTGCTTCGGGTCCTTCTCCGCGGTAACCACGATGCGGTTACCGTTGACGGTAATGGATTCATCATCATGGGTAATCTCGCCATCGAAGCGGCCCAGTACGGAGTCGTACTTGAGCAGGTTAGCCAGCGTACCGTTATCGGTCAGGTCGTTTACTGCAACAACTTCGAGGTTGTTGTCGCCCTGAGCGACTGCACGGAAAAAGTTGCGGCCGATACGGCCAAAGCCATTGATACCTACGCGGATAGTCACTGTATTTCTCCTCAAAGAGTCGAGTAAATGTGCGTATGGGTATGTGCGCGGGCCCTTCGATATATTCGGTGCTTGAGAAGCGCCCGAGCGTTTTCCCTTACAATGCCGATACTACCGAGCGTTTTTTAACAGTGCAGTGCGCTAGCAGCCTTGAGAACTATCGGATGACAGATTATCCAAAAGAGCGTACACTTTCCCGATCCTTTTTATTTCTCCGCCATAAACCCGCTGGATACGCCCGAACACGTGGGTTTATGTGGACTTGACACCGTTAACGTGAAATATATCACTGTATATCCTCAAGGGTTACGCCCGCCTCTGTCCGGTCGGACATTTCCGAGCCTCAGTCCTGATGGCAATCAAGTCGACCGAATTGTTTTCGCCTCGACCATCACACGATATGCTTTCAATACTCACTGGCTCACATTCGCGTTTCAGTCCACTACATCTGTTCCAGCGCAATCGTTGGTCACCGTGAGAATGCTTCAGGTGCTCGTTATTCTTCAACGGGCAGGACCACCGTAGAACCCAAGGACGTCTCTTGTTCGAAATTAATACCTCTGCTGTGGGTGACAGCCTCGGGCTTACCGCCCTGGTGGCGATTCTCCCTCTCATCGCATTCTTTATCATGCTGCTCGGCGTCAAAGCGCGCGCACACACTTCTGGCGCCGTCGCCCTCGCAGTATCCCTTCTTATCGCCATCGTAGGCTTTTCTATGCCGGTAGATATGGCCTTGTCCTCCGCCGTGCGCGGCGGCCTTTTCGGACTACTTCCCATTGTCTGGGTAATCATTACCGCAATCTGGTTTTATGAAATCACCGTCGCTTCAGGACGCTTCGAGGACCTTCGTAAAACCTTCGACCTTCTAGGCGATGGCGATATTCGCATCCAAGCAATTCTTATCGCCTTTTGCTTTGGCGGCTTGCTAGAGGCCCTCGCCGGCTTCGGCGCACCCGTAGCCATTACCGCGACCATGATTATGGCACTCGGTGTAAAGCCCCTACGCGCAGCAATCGTAGTGCTCATTGCTAATACGGCCCCGGTTGCTTTCGGCGCGGTGGGCATCCCAGTGACCACCGCTGGCGAGGTCGCTGGACGCAGCGCTGAACAAACCCATGATATTGCCGCACTTATCTCTTTGCAGGTGCTCATCATCGCCGCCGTCGTGCCTTTCTTGATCGCCTTTATTTTGGACGGTGTCCGCGGCGTCAAGGAAACTGCGCCGGCAGCCGCAGTGATTGGCGTTTCCTTTGCCTTGGCACAGTGGCTGGCCGCAACGTTCTTTGCTTACCAGCTCACCAATGTTATCGCCTGCATCGTTTCCCTGGGCTGTGCCTTTGCCTTCCTCCGAGTGTGGAAGCCTAAGGGTGTTAAGGAGCTGCGCGAGCGCCTCGAGCTGCCCGCCGCTGAGTCGACCACTGACCTGAATGGTCGCCGCATTTGGATGGCGCTACTTCCCTACGCTGTAGTAACTATTGTTTTTGCTGTTGCTACTGCGGCCCCAGCCATCTTTGGTTTCCTCAAGCTCCACTTTGCTTGGCCTTTGCTGGATGACGCGATTATCGACGCCGACGGCAACCTTATGGACACTAGCTTCAGCTTCAATGTCTTTGGTAACCCAGGTACGCTCCTGCTGCTCTCGGGCATTATCGTTGCGGTTGTCTACCACTTCTTTAATGAAAATGGCCGCTACAGTCTCAGCTTCGGGCAGCCGGTCAGCGCTTTTGGGGACGTCGCCAGCCGCATGAAGTTCTCGGCCCTCACCATCATTCTGGTGCTGGCATTGGCTTATACGATGAACTACTCCGGCCAAACGATTGCTATTGGTGAGTTCGTCTCTTCTGCGGGCGGCATCTTCGCACTCTTCGCTCCGGTACTGGGCTGGATTGGTACAGCGGTCACCGGCTCCGATACCTCCGCCAATGCCCTCTTCGCCAACCTGCAGGTAGCAGCGGCCGAGCGTATCAGCGTGAACCCGGACCTCATGCTGGCCGCTAATACCGCAGGCGGCGTTGTGGGCAAGATGATCTCCCCGCAGTCCCTCGCTATTGCGGCCACCGCTGTAAAGATGGAAGGCAAGGAGTCTGTCATCCTGAAAAACGTAGTGGGCTACTCCGTGGTCTTCTTGGCCGTTGTGTGCATCATCGTGTTCTTGATGACCAACGCCCTCGGATTCCTCGTTCCCTAGGCATTTAATTCTCCGCGGCTAGCTGGTTTCCCCACCAGCTAGCTATCACAGAGGAAACTCCCCGCAGTAGCGGCTACCGCTTAGGTATCCGCGCTGCGGGGAGTTGTGTATGTGCCGGTGATTGCGGCGTTTAGGACTCTTTGAAGAGGTCGTCGGTGATCGCTTGGTTAGTATCGGGGATATCAAGCTCTTCCGCTCGCTTATCGGCCATAGATAGCAAGCGGCGAATACGCCCGGCTACCGCATCTTTAGTCATGGGAGGCTCAGCCAAGCGGCCCAATTCTTCCAGCGAGGCCTCACGGTGCTGCACGCGCAGGCGTCCTGCATCAGCAAGGTGCTCGGGGACGTCATCACCAAGGATCTCCATCGCTCGGTCAACGCGGGCCGCCGCGGTGACTGCAGCACGAGCCGAGCGACGGAGATTTGCATCATCGAAATTGTCCAAGCGCCGGGACGTATCGTGCGCCTCTCGCTTGACGCGCTTCTTTTCCCAGCTTAATCGCGTCTCCTGAGCGCCCATACGGGTCAACAGTGCCCCAATGGCATCGCCATCGCGGACGACGACGCGGTCTTCCCCGCGAGTTTCCTTGGTTTTGGCAGAAATGCCCAAGCGGCGGGCGCAACCCACTAGGGCCAATGCCGCCTCCTGGCACGGGCACGTAACTTCAAGCGCAGAAGAACGACCCGGCTCCGTGAGGCTGCCATGGGCTAGGAAGGCTCCGCGCCACGCTGCTTCGCTATCAGCGACGGTGCCGGAAATGACCTGCGGGGGCAAACCCACTACCGCGTGGCCGGAGCGGGTAATAAGGCCGAGACGGCGCGTAAGTTCCTTCGCCCCGGTGGAAATGCGCACCGTAACTCGGGATTTCTTCGTGGTTCCTGCTGGGCCCGCTACGTGACTATCAGCGGAAATCCCATAAAGCTCATCGAGTGCAGCGATCACGCGCCGCGCAATAGCGTGGCTTTCTAATTCCAACTCATAGGCCATGTTGTCGCCGGAAATATCTAGCTCGCCGGCGAATCGCAGCATCGCGGCTAGTTCGGCAGCGCGAGCGGACTGGCGTGGCACAACGACAGCCGTCAATTCTTCTTTGACCTGGTCGGTCAATGGTGTGGTCACCTAGTTCGCCCCATTTCTTTTCTCACAGTCACAAGATATACGCACAGGCCAGGGCCACTATGCAAGGCCCGGTGCGGTGAAAGGATTTCTGCCATCATACCGCGCGCGCTCAGGCACCGCGCAGTCGGCCGAACCCGAACGACGCGAGCGATGGGACTTTGCCGAGATGTATCAGCTCCGGTTGGGATCGCCAGTGTTGCGATAGTCCGAATACAGGTCGAGGAGTGCCGCAGACAGCTTCTCCGGATCGTGTTTATTGATGCTCCGGCCATTGTCATCAACTTCGCTCACATCCGCGAACGTGGCACGGGCACCAAGGGACTGGGCGGCGCGCTGGATATACACGCGCTCACTATCAGTAGGCAAAGCCGCCCCGTCCACCAGAATGCGATCAATGCGCAAATCCGGAGCGTGCTGAGAAAGCACATGCAAATGGCGCTCTGCGGAAAAACCATGCGTTTCGCCCGGCTCGGCGGAAAGGTTTAAAACAACTACGCGCAGCGCATCAGACGCAGAAATGGCTTCCACGACCTCAGGCACGAGAGTATGTGGCAATACCGAACTAAACCAAGAACCCGGGCCAATAGTAATTAGGTCCGCGCGCTCAATGGCATCGAGGACATCCGGATTTGCTTTGGGGTTTTCCGGCACGATACGCACACGCCGGACTTGCCCCGGTGTGGAGGCAACCGCGACCTGCCCCCGGACTTGGCGCATGACACGGGGGTCGTCGTCAAGCCCGGCTACTTCCGCCTCAATCTCTAAGGCTTGGTTGACCACAGGGAATACCCGGCCCTGGGAATTAGTAAGCTCTGCGATGGTATCTAACGCGGCCTGGTAATCACCGAGCACCTCGGTCAACCCTGCAATCATTAGATTGCCCACCGCATGCCCCGCCATTGCACCGGTGCCTCTAAAACGGTGCTGCAAGGTACGCGCCCAGAGGTCACCCACCGGATCACTATTAGCCAACGCAGCTAGCGCCATGCGCAGATCTCCAGGCGGGATTATTTCTAGCTCGCGGCGCAATCGGCCGGAGGAGCCACCATCATCTGCAACAGTAACAATGGCGGAAATGTCGCCTGCTCCGCTCAATCGGGCGGACAAAAGAGTCTGATAAAGTCCATGGCCGCCTCCTAGGCAGACCATGTGTGAAGGATTGGTCATAAAAGCGTTAAAACTCCTGCGCTCTAGCCTCGAGCAATATCCCTGTGCAAGGTGCTGACGTCCAAAGTGTCATTGTCCCGCAACCGTGCCGCAATAGCCTCTGCTACGGCAACGGAGCGGTGATGGCCACCCGTACAGCCCACGCCTAAAGTTATGAAATTCTTCCCTTCGTGCCGGTAACCATCCAGCATGGTGGAAAACATCCTTATGAAATTATCCACGAATTCCTGTGCCGCTGGCTGTGAGAGCACATACTGAGCAACCGGCTCATCCGTGCCACGGTATCTACGCAGCTCCGGTACCCAATAGGGATTGGGTAGGAAACGCACATCAACCACCAAATCTGCATCGCGGGGTGAACCATTTTTAAACCCAAAGGATTCAACGGTCACATGCTGCTTTTCATTTTGCATCTCACCAAACGCCGCCTCAATAGCACGGCGGAGATCATGAATGGATAGGTTGGTGGTGTCAATGATGATGTCCGCATGAGCTCGCACGTCTGCTACTGCTTGACGTTCGCGTTGGATGCCTACTTTGAGTGTGTCGCCCTCTTGCAACGGGTGGGTGCGGCGTACTGAATCAAAACGACGAATGAGCACGTCATCACGAGCATCCAAAAAGAGCACGGTGGGCTTCATATTTAATTCCGTGAGCTCTTCCATAATCTCTAGCAGAGACCCTGGAAACATGCGCGAGCGCACATCCGTTACGGCAGCAACCTTACCCACCGGAGTTTCTTCCTGATTGCACAACTTAAGCAGATCCACAATGGCGCGAGGCGGAATATTATGGGCCACATAGTAGCCCTTATCCTCAAATACTTTGGCAGCGGAACTCAACCCGCCGCCGGACATGCCGGTTATCAAAATGGGTGGAGTTTCGAAATGCGTCATGACTTTCAGTCTAGCGCTTTAGGATTCGCCGCTTCTAGGAGAATGCCGCTTATTTAGCCGCAGAACCGTGCAAATTCTCGTACACGGTCTGGGCAAGCTTTGGCCCAAAGCCATCAACCTCACAGATCTCTTCCACCGTGGCGGCCTTGAGCTTTTTCACCGAGCCAAAATACTTCACCAGATCGGTGCGCCGCTGCGGACCTAGGCCCGGAACTGAGTCGAGTACTGAAGAGCGCATTCGCTTAGAGCGCTGCTGCCGGTGATATGTAATGGCGAAGCGGTGCGCTTCATCGCGAATTTGCTGCAGGAGAAATAGAGCTTGCGAGTTTCGCGGCAAAATGACCGGCTCATCATCGCCGGGAACCCAGATTTCTTCGAGGCGCTTAGCCAGGCCCACCAAGGTCACATCCACGATGCCTAACTCATCGAATACTTCTTGAGCTGCGGCAACCTGGGGTGCGCCGCCATCCACAATGAAAAGCTGCGGTGGATACGCAAAGCGACCGCCTGCCTCGGCAGATTCTTCCGCCACTTTTTCTTCCGCGAAAGAGGACTCTTCTACTTCCTCATCCGGTTGGGCCAGCTTGTCTTCCTTATAGCGCTTAAACCGACGGCGAGTGACTTCTGCGATAGATCCGACGTCATCAGAGCGGCCATCGCCCGCTGCCTCTTTAATGCGGTAGCGCCTATAGTCCGACTTCTTGGGCAAACCATCTTCAAAAACAACCAAAGAAGCAACCACATCTGTGCCCTGAATATGGGAGATATCGGTACATTCGATGCGCAATGGGGCTTGCTCCATGCCCAAAGCCTCTTGAATATCTTGCAAAGCCGCCGACCGGGCGGTGAGGTCTCCCACCCGCTTGAGCTTGTGCTGGCGCAACTGCTCCTTGGCGTTTTTCTCCACCGTGGCCATGAGCTGCTTTTTATCGCCGCGCTGGGGAACGCGCAGGTCCACCTGGGCGCCACGCAGTTCCTCTAAGAGGGCGACGACCTGATCGGGTTCATCCGGCAGGGCCTGCACCAAAATTTGGCGTGGGATGACTTGGACACGGCGGGACTTCATGTGCGATTCCTGGTCCACCCCGCGCCGTTTTACGTCCGCAGCAAGCGCGGCGTCCTCGCGCGCCTCCTGCTTCTCTCGCTCCATTGCATCCGAATAGAACTGGATGAGGAAGTTTTGTACCAATGCCGGCAGCGCGGGATCAGGCTGGCCTTCTTCCAAGGGCTCAGAGCTAGCTTGGTCACCGGCTCGTTCTACTACCCACCCGCGCTGCCCGCGGATGCGTCCGTCACGCACATGGAAGATCTGCACCGCTGCTTCGAGTTCATCCGAGTTAAAAGCAATGAGATCGGCATCTGTACCGTCGGTGAAGACCACGGCCTGTTGCTCCATGATCTTGTCAATAGCGCCCAAGTCATCGCGTAGGCGTGCGGCGCGTTCGAACTCTAGATTCTCGGCGGCCTGCTCCATGTCATGGGTGAGTTTGCGGCGGACTGCACCGGTGTTTCCATTCATGAATGAAACGAGTTCATTGACGGTATCCCGGTGTTCTTCCTTGCTTACCCTGCCGATGCAGGGGGCATCGCATTTGCCGATGTAGCCCAATAAACACGGCCGCCCAAGGCGCTCGTGCCTGTTATAAACGCCCTTCGAACAGGTGCGCATGGGGAAGACGCGGGTGAGCAGGTCTAGGCTTTCGCGCACGGCCCAAGCATGGGAATACGGGCCGAAGTAGCGCACGCCCTTGCGGCGAGGGCCGCGGTAGAAAAAGGCGCGAGGAACTGTTTCTCCGACCGAAACCGCGAGCATAGGATAGGTTTTATCGTCGCGGTACATGACGTTGAAGTGGGGATCAAAGCGCTTAATCCACGTGTACTCCAACTGCAAGGCTTCTACCTCGCTGGCCACTACCGTCCATTCCACGGAATTGGCCGTGAGCACCATTTGGCGTGTGCGCGGGTGCAGCTGAGTAATGTCCTGAAAATAGTTCGATAGTCTCGCGCGCAGATTCTTGGCTTTGCCCACGTAGATTACGCGGCGGTTTTCATCGCGGAACTTATAGACGCCCGGGTCAGTGGGAATGGTTCCCGGAGCCGGGCGGTAGGTAGTGGGGTCAGCCAATTGTTAATCCTGTGGCATGTACTTAGCTTCCACGTCGCGGAAGCGGCGGACGTTGTCGATGACGGTGTCTTTATCACCAGACTGCAAAGCCCAGACGGGAACGAACTCGAACTCGGGAAGCTCAAGACGCGCCATACGTTGGCCCACGGGGAAGGACAGCCCATAGACCACCTGCCAGGGATAAAAGCGGGTACCCACAATATTGCGGACCTCTACCCCATCCTCATTGGCGCGCAGGCGCGGCCGGTTAAGGGCAACCCAAGACAAAATGGAAATAAGGAGGCCCACGCCGGGAAAGGCGAATTTGTCAATGGTGGTGACATGCGCGCCGGTAAAAGACACATCCAAGGTGATTCCCATGAAGATATGGATAGCCATAACGAGGATCACCCAGCCGATTGCCACCTTACGCAAAAAGGGCGAGGTCGCCTTAAACTCCCACGGCTTAGACGTTGTTTGGGCAAAGGGATCGGCACTGGTATAGGCCAATACTTCGGCGTCGCTAAGCTGCCGGCTTCGCTGCGGATTCTTTGGGGCCTGCGCCTCGTTCATGTGCATACTCCTCTGGAACGCCCCATAGTCCACCATGGTGGTCTAGCGTGGGGCGCTGACGCATTGCTAAAGGTTACTTTTCTGCTGCGTTTAGTCTACGCAACTGCAGGGCGGTATCTAAAGCCGCCATCATTGCCTCGGCGCCCTTGTTTTCTGCTGAGTCCGCAAAGCCGGCGCGATCAATTGCCTGCTGCTGGTCATTGACGGTAAGGACGCCGTTCGCTACCGGGGTGGATTCATCGAGCGCGATGCGGGTAAGCGCCTGGGTAACCGAGTCACAGACGTAGTCAAAATGCGGCGTTCCCCCACGGATAACGCAGCCCAATGCCACCACTGCATCGTATGTGCGGGCGGCCGCCTGGACAACAACGCCAAGTTCCAAGGCGCCAACTACGCGGTACTCGGCAACCTCGGCGCCATTTTCCGTAGCGGTCTGAACCGCCTGGGCGTGGAGCTGATCGCAGATCTCCGCGTTCCATGTCGCAGTCACCACGGCAACGCGCAGTCCACTGCCATCTACCTGGGCAATTTCGGGTAGGCCTTCTTTACTCATTTCTTTCCTTTCGCGTGATCTCCACAGAGCTACTAAAGATTTACTTATGCGCCTCATCCCACTGGGCAACCTGCGGAAGATCGTGGCCCATGCGGTCGCGCTTCGTACGCAGATATTCAATATTATCCGCATGCGCCGGGGTTGCTAGCGGGGTGTGATGACTTGCATCCACACCAAAACCGCTCAGGCCTTCGCCCTTATGTGGGTTATTAGTCAGTAGGTTCGCGGACTCTATTCCAAGATCACGCAGGATCTGGCCGGCTACGGAATACTCGCGTGCGTCTTCGGGCAGGCCTTGTTCTAGGTTGGCATCGACGGTGTCCATGCCAGCATCCTGCAGCCGGTATGCCTCCAACTTATGCAACAGACCAATGCCACGGCCTTCCTGACCGCGCAAGTAGATAACCACGCCGCTGCCTTCCTGACTGATAAGGCGCATGGATTCATGCAGTTGCGGACCGCAATCGCAGCGCCGCGAGCCAAAGGCATCACCGGTTAGGCATTCCGAATGGACTCGCACCATGACCTCACGCGCGCCGCGCAGCTGGGCGGGATCGCCTGCCACCAGCGCGACATGCTCCTGTCCATCTATTTCATGACGGTAGCCAATGGCGGTGAAATGACCATACTCGGTGGGAAGCTGGGTGCTTACCTGGCGAATGACCTGGTTCTCATTATGGCGGCGCCACTCGATGAGCTGTGCAATAGAGATCATAGACAGGCCGTGCTTATCTGCGAAGCGGCGCAGCTCTGGCGACCGTGCCATGTCCGTGGGGTCATCCTCAGACACGATCTCACACAGCACACCGGCCGGTCGCAGGCCCGCCAATCGGGCAAGGTCAATGGAAGCCTCCGTATGGCCATCACGCTCTAGAACACCACCAGGGCGCGCGCACAACGGCACCACGTGACCCGGGCGGGTGAATTCTCCCGGCGTGGTATCAGGGTTTGCTAGCCGGCGAATAGTTTCTGCCCGCGAGGTCGCAGAAATACCGGTACTACCCGTAGCTGCGTCCACCGTCACCGTATAGGCGGTGCCGCGCACATCCTCGTTGACCGCCAACATCGGCGGTAGATTCAGGCGGTTACAATCTTCTGGCAACAATGGTGCGCAGATATATCCAGAAGAGTAGCGCACCATAAAGGCCACCAGTTCCGGGGTGGCTAGCTCAGCGGCGAAAATCAGGTCGCCTTCATTTTCGCGATCCTCGTCATCGATAACAACTACCGGCTTACCAGCGGCGATATCCGCTATGGCCTGCTCAATGGAATCAAGACGGATACAATTATCACTCGCGCTCATAAGGTAGCAGTCTAGTCCTTGCCCTCAGGGGTTAGCGCTTCGGGGTGAAGCATCTTTTCTACGTACTTGGCCAGCACATCCACCTCGAGGTTGACTTCTCCTCCCACTGGCAATGCACCGTGAATGGTATCCCGCAAAGTGGTGGGGATAAGGGATACCTCGAACCAGTCCGGCCCCACGCCGCTAATAGTCAGCGAGGTGCCACTAACGGCAATTGAGCCTTTTTCTACGACGTACCGGGCAAGCTCGGCGGGCAAGCTAAACCGGAGGATATCCCAGTTCTCGGAGGTAGTCCGGCTCTGCAGCGTCGCGGTGCCATCCACGTGTCCTTGCATGATGTGACCGCCTAGCCGGGTGGTAGGCAGCAATGCCGGTTCCACATTGACCGAATCGCCCTCAGCTAGGCGGCCCAGAGCTGTCCGGTCGAGGGACTCCTGCATCACATCTGCGCAAAATATATCTCCAGATAAATCCGCCACGGTGAGGCATACGCCGTTGATAGCAATGGAATCCCCCAGTGCAGCCTCCGCGACGGTGCGCGGGGCGCGAATGCTCAAGCGCAAGGCGTCCGCGTGCGGTTCCATACCGGCTACGGTGCCCAACTCTTGTACTAGCCCAGTAAACACATCCAGCCTTTCTCGTTATCTGCTAATCCGCGCGTCTAGCGCACGTATTCAATTAGAACGTCATCACCCAGCGCCTTCATTCCCACGCGCTGGAATCGGGTGGCCCCCGCCAGAGTCTGGGACATGGGATGGGCGAGCACGCCACGGCCTTCCCCCAGCAACAGGGGCGCAATATAGGCAGAGATAGCATCGACCAAGTCGGCCTTGAGGAAGCTACTGGCGAGTCCGGCGCCGCCTTCTACAAGGACGTCGCGTGCCCCGCTGGCGTAGAGCTCGTATAACGCTTCCTCGATGCTGTCGTAGTGCTCGTACCCCAACTCGCGCAGGTTGCTGGCCGCATCACCGGCCGATTCCAAATCACGCTTGCCAATAATCACGCGGCGCGGCTGGTGTTCCCGCAAACTGCCGTCGCTAAACCGCGCGGTAAGTGACGGGTTATCAGCAAGCGCAGTGCCGGTGCCGACGATGATGGCGTCGCGGTGAGCCCTATCTGCATGCACCCAATCGCGCGCCGCTTCGCCCGTAATCCACTGGCTTGACCCATCCGCTGCGGCAGTAAAGCCATCCAGCGTCTGGGCGAACTTTAAGGTTACGTGCGGCCTGCGTGCTTTCATGGCAAAGAGCCAAGGCACGAGCGCATCATCGGCGTGCGGGGGCTTTTCCAGCTTGGCGACGTCCACCCCAGCCTCCGCCAACACGCGCGCTCCACCGGCGGCCTGCGGAGTGGGGTCTGCATGAAGGTAGTACACGCGAGCCACGCCGGCATCGATAAACGCCTGTGCGCACGGACCCGTGCGACCGGTATGCGCACACGGCTCCAAGGTGACCACGGCGGTGGCTCCTCGCGCCCTATCGCCAGCCTCGCGCAACGCCATGACCTCGGCATGCGCGCCTCCCACGGGCTGCGTAGCACCGACGCCCACGATGTCACCGGCAGTGGACACGATGACCGCGCCCACTGGCGGGTTGGGGCTCGTGGTTCCACGCACCTCAGCTCCCGCGGCCATTGCCCGAGACAGCGCTGCGGAAAGGGTACTCTCCTCTAGCTCCGCGCCCACTAGGCACCAGCCGCCAATTCACGCAGCTGATGTACGATCCCGGCGGGATCTTCTGCCTTGAATACGGCCGAGCCAGCTACAAAAGCATCGCACCCAGCCGCGGCGGCTTGGGCGATGGTGTCTGGCGAAATTCCGCCATCAATCTCGATGACGGTGTCGAGCCCCTGCTCATCAATGCTTTGGCGCAGCACCCGGACCTTTTCCAGCATCTCTGGCATGAATTTCTGCCCGCCAAAACCAGGCTCCACGGACATCACGAGCACCTCATCAAAGTGATGCAATTTATCCAGCCACGGTTCGATAGCCGTACCCGGCTTAATGGAAAAGGCAGCACGCACCCCTAGTTCTCGAATGCTCTGCGCCACATCCACCGCCGCCTGCTCATCGGCGACAGCCTCCACGTGGAAGATAATGGTATGCGCACCCGCCTTGGCATAGGTCTCCACCCATTGCTCGGGTTCCTCGATCATGAGGTGGACATCCAATGGTTTATTGGTAAGCCGATGGACCGTTGCCGTGATATCCGGGCCGAAGGACAGGTTGGGCACGAAGTGCCCGTCCATAATGTCCACATGGACCCAGTCTGCGGTTTCAATCGCCGCTAATTCCTCGCCCAAGCGAGAAAAATCAGCGGCCAAGATGGAAGGGGAAATAATCGGTGCGGACATGCCCACTAGTCTATCGCGATTAGTCAGCAGCGCGGCGCAGAGCCGCAAAGAACATAGCATCGGTACCGTGCCGATGTGGCCACATTTGCACGGATTTTTCGTGCCCCACATCGCCCATATCAGGAATGAGCCCATGTGCGTCTAGCTCTGTGGCACCGAGCTCGCGTACGGCGCGGTCGACGATGCCACGAGTCTCGCGCAAGTCTGGCGAACACGTGGAATAAATGACCACACCGCCTGGGCGCACCAGGTTTAAGGCCGAGGATAAAAGCTCAAATTGCAGCTGAGTAAGCTCGGCAATGTCGGACTCAGACTTGCGCCACCGCGCCTCGGGGCGGCGACGGAGTGCGCCGAGTCCGGAACACGGGGCATCGACAAGCACTCGGTCAAACCCCTGACCCACGCCCGGATTGCGTCCATCTGCCACATGAACGTCCACAGGTAAATCACTTACCGTTTTTTCAATCAGAGCCGCACGGTGCGGGGATACCTCCACCGCGTCCACGTGCGCGGAGTCGATGCGGGCAAGCGCACCCATTAAGGCCGCTTTACCGCCGGGACCGGCGCAGAGATCCAGCCACCGACCAGTGTCTTCGCCCTCCACCGGCGCTTCACATACCGCGCGGGCGATAAGCTGCGAGCCTTCATCTTGGACTGCAGCCAAACCCTGACGTACCGGCTCCAATTGGCCGGGATCGCCGGACTCCATATACACGGCGTAGGGGGAAAAGCGCCCTTCCTCATTGCCGGTCACAAGTGCTAATTCTTCGGCCGAGATTTCCCCGGGACGGGCCACCAGATGCACCGCAGGCCTATCGGAGTCCGCAGCCAGGGCGGCCTCTAGCTCGCCCAGCCCCAGCACACGACTAAACGATTCCGCGATCCAGGTGGGATGGGCATGTTTGAAGGCAATGCCGGCGATTTCTCCCTCCGGGGCAAGCTTGTCCAGCCACGCCTTGGCCGACGTGCGGGTAATGGTGCGCATAATGCCATTGGCAAAACCCTTGGCCTTGACCTCACCGCTGGCTTCCACCAAGCGCACGGTGGTATCAACCGCCGCATGGGCCTCCACGCGGGTATAGAGAACCTGATACGCGCCCAAGCGCAAGGCATCAACCACAGCTGGAGAAATGGCTTCGAGGCTGCGCGAGGAGCATTCTGCGATGACGGCATCTACTACGCCGAGGGTGCGGAGGGTGCCGTAGGTGATCTCGGTGGCAAAGGCGGCGTCTCGCCCGGTGAGCTTTTGCTTACGCAGTGCTGTGGGCAAGATGAGGTTGGCAAAGGCATCGTCATCGCTCACCCGACGCACGACGTCGAAAGCCACCGCACGCGGCGCGTCCACACCAGCGGTCAGTGCAGCCTGAATCAGACTGCCTTCCTGGCGCTTGCCGGAACGCTGACCAGAAGCATGAGCCTGTCGACCTCTGCGGTGGCCGTTACGTCCACCATGTTGCTGCTGGTGCGGGCGGCCACCACGGCCTTTCGCTCCACCGGATTTCCGGGGGTCCTGCGGCTTGCCTTCCGGCGACTTATCACCAGATTTACTACGGGAACGGAAACCACCACTCATTGGAACTTCACCTCGGCATCCTTGCCTAGTCCGCGGGCCCAGTCGGCCGCATTCATCATTTTCTTGCCTGGTGGCTGGATTTTACCCAGCTGGACCGGCTGCGTTGCGGTACCAACAAAAACGGCGTTCTTTGCAATGTAGAGCTGCCCAGGCTCTAAGTGCTCCGGTACCGCGGCTGCTGCCTCCACGGGGCTTACTGGTCCCACTTTTACCCGGGCCTCGTCCCACATGGTCCATGCGCCAGGACCTGGGGTGTGCGCACGAATATGCCGGTCGATGGCAAAGGCAGGCTGGGACCACTCCACGCGAGCTTGTGCGGTAGAGATTTTCGGGGCATAGGTGGCCTCGCCCTGCTGCGGTTGTGCCTCCAACTGACCCGCCGCTAGGCCATCCATGGTGGCGACGAGCAGATCGCCGCCGGAATAGGCAAGGCGAGTGAGCAGGTCATCGGCAGTATCGGTGGTGCGGATTTCCTCCGTCACGGTGCCCAGCACCGGACCGGTATCTAGGCCTTCTTCAATGCGGAACGTAGATGCGCCGGTAATCTCATCACCGGCAGCTATGGCAGCTTGTACCGGTGCCGCGCCACGCCATGCCGGGAGCAGGGAAAAATGCAGGTTCACCCAACCATGCTGCGGCAGCTCCAGCAGGTCCTTGGTGACCAGATTGCCATAAGCCACCACCGGAATTGCCTCGGGTTCGAGCTCCCGCAGGCGGGCACGCAGGGCCTGCCCGTCCTCCGTGTCTGGACGCAAGCTGCTAGGAGTTAGCACTTCGATGCCATGTTCTTGGGCTACTGCTTTCACCGGGCTGGGGTGAAGGCTACGGCCGCGGCCCTTCCTAGCATCTGGGCGGGTAATTACCGCCACCACCTCATGCGAGGAGGCAATTAGCTTTTCCAAGGCCACAACAGCGGGCTCAGGGGTACCGGCAAAAATAATCCGCATGCGGGGAAACTCTCCTATTAATCTCGTTCAAACTACTAGGCTACAACGCCGTAGCGCTGCCGCCACAGTAAGCGGGCTATGAGGCGTTAAACCACTCGGATTCACGGATGGCGCGCATAACGTCTTTTCGGTCCACGGCATCGAGGCGCTGCAGGAAAAGCACTCCATCGAGATGGTCTGTTTCATGCTGGATGCACCGAGCCATCAGCCCCGCAGCCACCATGGATAAGGGGCGGCCCTCTATATCCTGACCGCTGACAAAGACGCGGTTGAAGCGGGTGGTTTGCGCGCTAATGCCGGGAATAGAAAGACATCCTTCCGGGCCTATTTGCTGCTGCGCGCCCAACGGCGTCCAGACGGGATTAACAATCGCGCCACGCAAGCCAGATTGGGTATGCGAGCAGTCATAGACAAAAATCCGTTTGAGTATGCCCACTTGATTGGCCGCCAGCCCTACTCCCCCAGCTTCGTCCATGGTCTCGAGCATACCGTTGGCCAAAATGCGCAGTCCGCGATCGAACGTGCTTACTTCTTCTGCGCGACTGCCCAAGACAGGGTCGCCGTAGATACGGATTCCGCGAAGAGACATGGCAATCACACCTTTCTGATGCGCCGAAATAAAGCCGGACTGACAATGGAGGGTTTCCCCGTCGAGACTAGCGCATAAGCCCTAGCCACCCGATACGGCTAACCCACGTGGATAGGATCAACCACGATACGCAGTGGCAAGTCATCCTTGCGCGCGCTACGCGCCGCGTTTGCACTGCGCAAGGCGCGCCCTAATTGGGAACGAGGCCCCAGTGGGGTGCGGATCACCAGCCGCTGCGCGGGACCAAAGCGCTGGCTATCGTAGTCGCCGGGCAGGCTATGGCCCGGGGGAAGAGGAACTGGGCCCAAAACCTCCGCATGCTCAGGAAGATCCACAAGCTCAGCAAAGCCATCCAGGGACGCATCCGCACCATCAATGGCGGCAAAGTGCACCGCAGGTGGGAATCTTACTTCTCGTCGGGCAGCAAGCTCGGCTGCGGCCGCGCCAACCATATCCCAGCGCAAGAAATGCTGAACCACGCTAAGAGACTCATCGGCAGCCACAATTACCCGGCCGCCCTTGAAATGCGGCTGCACTAGCGTGGCCGCCTGCGCCCACTTCGATAACGTGTCTTCAGTAGCACGCAGATCTTGGCGGTTGAGCAATGCACCAGCGTCCAAGAGCAGCGCCGCACCGTAGGCGCCATCTCGTACATTCGGTTCGGCGCCAGGGGTGGCGATGACAAGGGCCGGCGCATTATCCACTGCCTCGAGGATCTTATTTCCGCCAGAGACCACTACCCGGGTATTAGGAAAGGCACGGCCCAATTCCTCCGCGGTGCGCTCTGAGCCTAAAACGATGGCGCGCAGGCGCGGGGATCCGCATTCACTGCAGCGATGGCGCGCCTCGATGCGACCGCACCAGCGGCAGGTGGGCATTCCTGTCTCCTCCGCGCCGCCCTTGCTTGGCGACGCCCCCGTCGGCGGCAGCCCCAATGGCCCGTTGCAGTGCCGGCAGCGCGCCGGCGCGCGGCATCGGCCGCAGGCCAAAATTGGTGCGTATCCCTTGCGCGGTACTTGCACCAATACCGGCTCTCCCCTATCCAGCGCCTGATGGGCGGCTTGGAAGGCCTGTGCCTGAACTGAAGTGGTGCCGCCTTCTAAATCGCGAGCAATCGATAGACCGAATGGGCCTACCGCCTCAATGGCTGGGCAACGCGCCCCGATCGTTTGTTCTTTGGCGACCACATCGTGCGCCCAGCCTGACTCCACGAGGAGCTGCGTTTCCGCAGTCCGCGAATGGTTTGCCAAGACCATGCTGCAACCTTCAAAAGCAGAACGGGTGGTTAGCACTTCCCTGGCATGGACATAAGGTTTGAGGTTATCTACCAAATTATCGTTGCCATCATCGAGGATAACCGCCAGCTGTAGATGTTTTACTGGGGCGAAGGCGGCGGACCTAGTACCAATTACGACGCGCGCCTGGCCTACCAGGGCTGATAGGTAGCGGCGGTAGCGGGCCTGCGGGCCCATACTATTAGTCAGCACTGTAATCTGCTTCGCCCCTAATACCTGGCGAAGGGCGGCTTCTACCGCATCAACGCTCTTCTGGTCCGGGGCAACTAAGAGCACCCCGCCTCCGTCTAACGCCACCTTGGCCGCGAGCGCAGCTAAGGCATGCGCCCAATCATCGCCCGGGGCGATTTGCCATGCGGCACGGGCGAGCTTGCCAGACAGGATTGAATCAACGAAAGCCTCACCATGCTCATAAGCAGACCACCCCGAAAGGTCAGGCTCGCTCGTGGTACCGAGCTCCTCCCACGGGGTTTCCAAATCGGATTCCTCCGCCTTGGCGTGCCTAGGTGGAATAGCAGAGCGGATAATATCTGAGCGCACTCCGCCATAGCGGTCCGCTAGGGCGTCGATAAGCCGGGCAAGCTGCGGCGGATACACCTGGAACGGTGAGATGATGCGCTCGATAAAGCGCAGGTTACCGCCAAATTCAGAATCATGCAGCCGCTCTAGCACTATCGCATCAACCAAGCGTCCATTAAAGCGGATGCGGACCTTAATGCCCGGCTGAACGTCCTCCGAATCTGCCTCTTCTACAAGGTAATCAAAACCCCGGTCAAGGTGCGCGACCCCTAAAAGAGGCAACACCCGCACAACCGGTTTCCGGGTGGCGGGTGTTTTCTTAGGCATAAGCCCCGATTCTACAGACCGGCGGCCGCGCGCAGTGCTTCTACTCGGTTCAACTGTTCCCATGGCAGCTCAACATCGGTACGGCCAAAGTGACCATAAGCCGCAGTCTGGGCATAAATGGGCCGTAGCAGGTCGAGTTCGCGGATAATCGCGGCTGGACGCAGGTCGAATACCTGATTTACCGCAACCTGAATATTCGCATCGCTCAGGCCTTCCTTAGCAGTGCCGAACGTCTCCACGTACAAGCCCACCGGCTTAGCACGACCAATTGCGTAGGCAACCTGAACTTCGGCGCGATCCGCCAAACCAGCGGCGACGATATTCTTAGCCACCCAGCGCATTGCATAAGCAGCGGAGCGGTCTACCTTGCTGGGGTCCTTACCGGAGAAGGCGCCACCGCCGTGACGAGCCATACCACCGTAGGTATCGACGATGATCTTCCGGCCGGTAAGACCGGCATCACCCATGGGTCCACCGAGAATGAAAGACCCTGAAGGGTTGACCAACAACGTCGTGTCTTCGGTGTAGTACTTCTCCAAGCCCGCGTCCTTAATGACCCATTCAAGGACCTCGCTGCGCAATGGGCCCTCCAGCCAAGCGCTATCAACCTCAGTATCGTGCTGAGTAGAAATCACCACGGTATCTAGGTGGGAAGGCTCATTGTCATCGGTATAGGCGAAGGTCACCTGGGTCTTGCCATCCGGACGCAGGTGATCCACGATGCCCTCCTTGCGCACCTGCGTCAGGCGGCGAGAAAGCCGGTGTGCCAAGGCGATAGGCAGGGGCATATACTCGGCGGTCTCATTGGAGGCATAGCCGAACATCAAGCCCTGATCACCTGCACCAGCGGTGTCATTTTCCTCGTCATAGTCCTCGTCATGGGCGCGGGCTTCGGTGGAGTTATCTACGCCGGCGCCGATCTCCTGGGACTGCTCACCGATGGCAATATTGACACCGCAGGTATTGCCATCAAATCCCACCTCAGAGGAGGTAAAGCCAATGGACTTTAGGGTATCGCGCACGAGCGCCGGGATTTCTACATATGCCTCGGTGCGTACCTCTCCCACCACGTGAACCTGACCGGTGGTAACCAACGTCTCAACGGCGACGCGGGATACGGGATCCTTTTCCAGCAGGGCATCGAGGATGGCGTCCGAGATGGCGTCACAAATCTTATCGGGATGGCCTTCCGTAACGGACTCGCTGGTAAAAAGACGAGTTGCCACTGCAGCGTTATCAGTCACAAAAACTTCCTTCGTTCTCACTGTTGATTCGATGCTGTGGGTTTTCTACGCCCAAGCCTAATACCTCGCAATCCTAGACCAAGCGGTCTATAAATGCAATTTTAGCTGTCTACACCCGAAACATTTCATTCACAGCCGCCAAAATCTGTGCGGCGACTACTTGTTTCGAGCCATGTTCCACCCGTTGCGGCGCGGAATCTGGCCGCAAAATCCATCCCTCATTCGACTTTTGGCCAAAGGTCTTGGCCCTACCGACCTCATTGGCCATAAGCACATCGCAGCCTTTGCGAACAAACTTTTCTTGGGCATATTCCAAGGCAGACTTGTGGGCGTCACCCGTTTCGGCGGCAAACCCCACAATCACACACTCCGCCGGAATCTCCGAGCGCTCTCGTGCGGCCACAAGCCCTTTGAGGACATCCGGGTTTTCTACCAAATGTAGGGCCGAGAGTGCGTCGTCTGCTTGCCCCTTCTTCATCTTTGACTCAGCTGCCTCCGCGGGGCGGAAATCAGAAACTGCGGCAGCCATAATGATCACGTCCGCATCACGGGCCTCTTCGTGCATCGCTTCCTCCAGTTCCCGGGTGGAAACAATGTGGCGCACCTTCGTACCGCTGGGGACAGGCAGCTGCGCAGTATTCCCAGCCACAAGGGTGACCTGAGCCCCCTTCTGGGCGGCCCATTCCGCGAGCGCGAATCCCTGCCTACCAGAAGATCGATTACCCAAGTACCGCACTGGGTCCAGTTCTTCCTGGGTGCCTCCCGCTGATATGACTACCCTTTTGTCTTGCCAGGTATGTTCAACCCGGTAACCAGCCAATTCGGTGCGCACTACCTCAGCAATCTGCTCCGGCTCCGGAAGGCGACCAGGACCTGAGTCCTTGCCGGTCAAACGGCCATGGGCGGGCTCAATAACCGTAATACCGCGCCGCCGCAAAGTAGCGACGTTGTCTTGCGTGGCGGGATTGTGCCACATCTCTGTATGCATGGCCGGAGCAATGATGACCGGGCACGTCGCCACCAACACGGTCGCCGTAAGTAGATCATCAGCCCGACCGGCGGCCAGTCGCGCGATTAGATCCGCAGTTGCGGGCGCAATTACCACAGCATCCGCCCGCTGCCCGATGTTAACGTGCTGCACCTCATCCACAGCCTCAAAAACGCTGGTGGAAACCGGGTGGCCGGACAGGGCTTCAAACGTTGCAGCGCCAACAAAGTTTAGTGCGCTTTCCGTAGGGACAACGCGCACATCATCGCCCGCCTCCTTGAGATTGCGCACAAGGTGGCACGCTTTGTAGGCGGCGATGCCGCCAGCAACGCCTACAACAATATTGCGAGAGCTATCTTTTTCAATCACACCGCACGATGGTACCTGGCGGCACAAAGAAAGGCCCCACTCGCCGCCCCGGGAAGGTGCACCCCTAGCCGGGGATACACGTCCGTGGCGACGCGTGGAGCCTACAAGCTATTGCACGCTTGTGCGCTAGCTACTTGCCTTCCTCGTGGTCCAGCAAGCCAGCGTCAATTTCGCGCAATGCGATGGACAAAGGCTTTTCGCCTGGCTCTGGAGTAACCAGTGGGCCTACGAATTCGAAGACACCTTCATCCTGCTCTTGGTAGTAGCTATTGATCTGGCGGGCGCGCTTAGCAGCGAAGATGACCAAAGCGTACTTAGAGGAAACCTTGTCCAAAAGCTCATCGATCGGGGGATCAGTAATGCCGATCGGATCATCAAATACTGGCTCCGCCTTTGCGGCTTCAGTGTTAGAAGGGGTGGTCACGTTAGTCACATGCACCTTTACATTGATTGAAGATGGTCAAAAAGGAGGTCTATGCCTGCAGGATATCACTGATGGCAGCCACTGCCTGGTCCAAATCCTCGTTAACAACGACGTGGTCGAACTCATCCTGTGCGGCTAGTTCCTCATGCGCAGTTTGCAACCTACGGTCAATGACGTCTTGCGGCTCGGTACCGCGGCCGGTGAGCCGCTCCACAAGCACGTCCCATGATGGGGGTGCCAAAAAGACCAAGTCTGCCTCCGGCAGTGCTTTCTTAACACTCCTAGCGCCCGCAAGATCAACCTCAACGAGCACTGGGCGTCCTGCGGCCAAAGCTTCCTCTACCGGCTGAGCAGGGGTTCCAGAGCGCTGCAATCCACCGTGAATATCAGCCCATTCGAGCATTTCCCCGGCGTCGATTCGCTGCTGGAAGGCTTCTGGGGTGACGAAGAAGTAGTCGACACCATCCTGCTCCCCGGGACGGGGCTGGCGCGTAGTCATCGACACGCTAAAGTACAGCCCCTCGACGTCACTGCGCAGACGCGAAACCACGGTGGATTTTCCCACTGCGGATGGCCCCGCCAGAACGACGAGGCGACCGCGTGCAGTTGCGTCAGCCATGGTTGTAACTATTCGCCGTAACCGAAACGCTCGAGGAGAGCACGACGCTGACGCTCACCCAAGCCGCGCAGACGACGGGTCTGAGCGATCTCCAGGTCCTCCATGATTTCCTTAGCCTTGACCTTGCCAACCTTCGGCAGAGCCTCGAGGAGTGCAGAAACCTTGGTCTTGCCGATGATCTCATCGGTCTCAGCCTTTTCGAGCACGTCCTTCAGGTCGGTCTCGCCGCGCTTGAGCGCAGCCTTGAGCTCAGCGCGAGCCTTACGGGCCTCAGCGGCCTTTGCGAGAGCTTCCTTGCGCTGCTCATCAGTCAACTTTGGAAGGGCCACGGGTTTCCTCCGATTCATTAGATTGATTCTGTTACGTCTAGTACTTGGTACCAGATTACGGTTGCCTAACGCAGTTTATACACCGCGGAAAGTTATCAATAACCTTCGGGCAAACCGACTTCTGGTAATCCTAGCACTGCTCATTGAACGGTGACGATTAGCGGGTCCAAAAGCACGCCTATTTTAGCACGTCACCGCACATACCTTAAACAAAGTACCAGGTAAGCAGCGCGGCCAGTAATCTGCCACGCCGCCCCTTTTAGTCCCGGAACTCCTGCGCCACGCGATTCACCGCTTTGCGCAGGTCAGCGACAGCAGGTCCTTGTTCCAATACTGCTCGGGACACGTTCGCGAATCCCAGCGATGGCCGAGCAGAGACAATGCTGTGCACCTGCTCTGGGCCAGCACCTTGGGCGCCAACGCCTGGCAGAAGAACCGGGCCATTGAGCGCATCCAGGCGAGGTGGATTGTCCAAAGTAGCCCCAACGACTACCCCGATGTCTCCCGGCTTGTCGGCCTTGTGCGCCGCTACATTGAGCGCGGCACATTCATCGACCACTCCTTGTGCGATGGTGCTCTCCTCGCCTACTGGGACGGCTTGGATGGCACGTGCCTCCGGGTTGGAGGTAGCCGCCAAGACGAATACGCCGCGGCCGGTTTCTTCGGCCTTGCTAAACACCGGGCCTAACGCACCAACGCCTAGATAGGGAGACACGGTCACCGAATCTGCGCGCAGGGGTGAGCTATCACCTAGCCAAGCATCTACGTAGCCGGCCATGGTCGAGCCAATATCGCCACGCTTGGCATCGGCCACGGTCAGGCATCCCACCTCGCGTAGGGACGCCAAGACGTCCTCGAGGACCGCAAACCCCTGGGAACCGAAGCGCTCGAAGAAGGCAACCTGCGGCTTTACCAAGGCAGCGGTATCGCTGAAGGCTTCTACGCAGCGCATGCTGAAGGTCCGCAGACCATCAGCGGTGGGCTCCAGTCCCCACTTTTCCAGCAGATACGGATGCGGGTCTATACCCACACAGAGGCGACCACGCGCCTGGCCCGCTGCCTCAAGCAGCTCACCAAATCCCTTAGTTTTGTGGGCCATGCTCAAGCTCCTGAAGCGCGCGTACCTGCAGGTTGCCAATGCGCATCGCTTCGATACCTTGGACGGCTGCGGTTACGCCCTGCACGGTGGTTACCAGCGGGATTTCCATGTGGACCGCGGCAGCGCGGATATCGTAACCGTCGTGGCGCGCGCCTGCAGAGCCCGCAGGGGTGTTGAGAATCCAGTCGATTTCACCGTTGAAGATCTTATCCACGATGGACTCTTCGCCTTCCTTAGCCTCAGAGACCTTGGCGGCAACCTCACATTCGATGCCATTGCGGCGCAGCATCTGCGCCGTACCGGCGGTAGCGACGATGTTGTAACCCATGTTCGCCAAGCGCTGGATCGGGAAAATCAAGGTGCGCTTGTCCCGGTTGGCGACGGATACGAAGATAGTGCCCTCCGTAGGCGGCACGGCGAAGGCAGCGATTTCGCCTTTGGCGTAGGCCGCACCGAAGTTGGTAGCCAAGCCCATAACCTCACCGGTGGACTTCATTTCCGGCGACAGCAGCGTATCGAGCAGGCTGCCATCGGGCCGGCGGAAGCGGTTAAACGGCAAGACCGCTTCTTTGACTGCGATCGGGTGCTCCAGCGGCAAGGAACCACCGTCATATTCAGAAGGAATCATGCCTTCGGCGCGCAGGTCCGCGATGGTAGAGCCCATCATGACGCGAGAAGCTGCCTTAGCTAGTGGAACGCCGGTCGCCTTGGAGACAAATGGCACGGTACGGGAAGCACGTGGGTTGGCCTCGATGACGTAGAGGATGTCGTCCTTCAGGGCGAACTGAACGTTCATCAGGCCCTTGACGCCAATACCCTCCGCTAGAAGTCGGGTGGAGGTGCGGACCTTTTCGATATCCTCTGGCCCCAGCGTCATAGGCGGCAGAGCACAGGAAGAGTCACCCGAGTGGATGCCGGCTTCCTCGATGTGCTCCATCACACCGCCCAAGTAGACCTCGTTGCCGTCGCAGAGTGCGTCAACGTCGATCTCTATGGCGGAGTCCAAGAAGCGGTCCACCAAGACCGGGTGGTCCGGGGAAAGCTCGGTAGCACGCTCGATATAGTCTTCCAGCGCCTTTTCGTCGTAGACGATCTCCATACCACGGCCGCCCAGGACATAGGACGGGCGGACCAATACTGGGTAGCCGATAGAGGAGGCAACCTCGCGCGCCTCAGCAAAGGAGGTGGCGGTGCCATACTCTGGTGCTGCCAATTCGGCTTCGTCGAGGACCTTGCCAAACTCGCCGCGGTCCTCAGCGGAGTCAATAGCTGCTGGGCTGGTGCCAACAACTGGTACTCCTGCCTCCTCCAATCGGGCTGCAAGGCCCAGTGGAGTCTGGCCGCCGAGCTGAACAATGACGCCGGCAACATCACCGGAAGCGGCCTCCGCGTGGTAGACCTCCATAACGTCCTCGAAGGTCAACGGCTCAAAGTAGAGGCGGTCCGCGGTGTCATAGTCAGTGGACACGGTCTCTGGGTTGCAGTTGACCATGACGGTCTCATAGCCCTGCTCCGAGAGCTCGAGAGCTGCGTGCACGCAGGAGTAGTCAAATTCGATACCCTGACCGATGCGGTTCGGTCCGGAGCCCAGAATAATGACCTTACCCTTGGAGCCCTCCGGTGCGGGGCGAACCTCGGTCTCGGCTTCCGGATCAAGCTCATAGGAGCTGTAGTGGTATGGGGTCTGTGCCTCGAACTCGCCGGCACAGGTGTCAACGGTCTTGTAGACAGGGCGGATACCCATGCGCCAGCGCAGGCTGCGTACGCCATCTTCGCCGTTGAATTCGGGGCGGAGGGCGGCAATCTGGGCGTCGGAAAGCCCAAAGACCTTGGCCTCGCGCAGCAGCTCCTCGGTGAGCACTGGGGCATCGATAAGCTCCTGGCGGAAGGCGACCAACGTGGCCAGCTCAGCAATGAACCACGGGTCTACGCCGGAAGCCTCATGGACCTCGTCCACCGAGGCGCCGAGGCGCAGGGCCAATTCAATGTCGTACATGCGGCCCTCGGTCGGGCGCTCTAGATCCTTGAGTACCGCCTTGAGGTCACCAGCGCGCTCGCCGGCGAAGTACTCATCTGGCTTGGTCCAGAAGCCATTGGGCTTGTTTTCCAAAGAACGCATGACCTTATTGAGGCCCGCGATGTAGTTGCGGCCAATTCCCATGGCCTCACCCACGGACTTCATGGTGGTCGTCAAGGTATCGTCTGCGCCTGGGAACTTCTCAAAGGCAAAGCGCGGGGCCTTGACAATGACGTAGTCCAAGGTGGGCTCGAATGCGGCCTTGGTCTCGCCGGTGATGTCGTTTTGTACCTCATCCAAGGTGTAGCCGATGGCGAGCTTGGCAGCCAGCTTGGCAATGGGGAAGCCGGTGGCCTTGGACGCCAGCGCGGAGGAACGGGACACGCGCGGGTTCATCTCGATGACGATAATGCGGCCATCATCCGGGTTGACGGCGAACTGGATATTGCAGCCACCGGTATCGACGCCGACCTCGCGGATAATCGCGATACCAAGGTCGCGCATCTTCTGGAACTCACGGTCGGTCAGGGTCAGCGCTGGGGCAACCGTAACGGAATCGCCGGTGTGCACGCCGAGGGCGTCAACGTTTTCGATGGAGGCCACGACCACGACGTTGTCGTCGCCATCGCGCATGAGCTCGAGCTCGTATTCCTTCCAGCCGAGAATAGACTCCTCAATAAGCACGTTGGCCTCAGGGGACGCGGCCAGGCCGCCGCCGGCAATGCGGTCTAGGTCCTCACTATTGAAGGCCAGACCTGAGCCCAAACCACCCATGGTAAAGGAGGGGCGGACCACTACGGGCAGGCCGAGCTTGTCGACGATCTCGTGTACCTCATCCATGTTGTGGCATACCGCGGAGCGAGCGGACTCGCCGCCAATGGAGGCGACAATATCCTTGAATTTCTGGCGGTCTTCGCCGCGCTCAATGGCGTCAATATCGGCGCCGATGAGCTCAATGCCGTACTTGTCCAGAATCCCCTTGCGGTCCAACTGAACCGCCGCATTCAGCGCGGTCTGACCGCCCAGGGTGGCCAGCACGGCGTCAATGGGGTGGCCCTCTTCTTGCTCTTTGACCAGAATCTTTTCGATGTAGTCCGGCTCGATGGGCTCAACGTAAGTGTGGTCCGCGAACTCGGGGTCCGTCATGATGGTGGCCGGGTTGGAATTGACCAGGGTCACCCTCAAGCCTTCCTCCTTGAGCACGCGGCAGGCCTGCGTGCCGGAATAGTCGAACTCGCAGGCCTGGCCGATGACGATAGGGCCGGAGCCGATGACCAGGACGTGGTTGATGTCGTTGCGCTTTGGCATAGTTTTTCTTCCTTTTCCTGGTTGTTTACTTATTCGGGGTGTGGTTAGCCATCAGTTCTTCGAACTGATCAAAAAGTGGATTAGCATCGTGCGGTCCAGCTGCGGACTCGGGGTGATACTGCACGGAATAGGCCATGCCATTCTTCAAAGCAACGCCCTCTACGGTGTCGTCATTGAGGCAGATGTGGGTGACCTGCGCGGGGCCAAAGTCCGTGGCGAACTCTGCGTCCTTGCTGTCTAGGTCATAGCCTTCCGGTGCCTTGAGCGCGAAGCCGTGATTCTGCGAGGTGATGTCGATCTTGCCGGTTAAGTTATTGCGCACCGGAACGTTGATGCCGCGGTGACCGAACTTCATCTTGTAGGTATCCAGGCCCAGCGCGCGCCCGAGGAGCTGGTTGCCAAAGCAGATGCCGAAGAACGGAATCTTTGCTTCAAGTACTTGCTTGATGATGCCTACCATCTCATCGGCCGTAGCCGGGTCGCCCGGGCCATTGGAGACGAAGACGCCATCCGGGTTATAGGACTTCACCTTGTCAAAGGAGGCATTTGCAGGCACAACGATGGTCTCAATCCCGCGCTGGGAGAAGTGGCGCGGAGTCGCGGTCTTCACACCCATATCAAAGGCAACGACGGTGTACTT
Source organism: Corynebacterium sp. KPL2825 (assembly GCF_037908445.1). Classification (NCBI taxonomy): domain Bacteria; kingdom Bacillati; phylum Actinomycetota; class Actinomycetes; order Mycobacteriales; family Corynebacteriaceae; genus Corynebacterium; species Corynebacterium sp. KPL2825. The sequence goes on from NZ_JBBMGI010000003.1 coordinate 160,622, forward strand.
CTTCTCCCCCACGGCCTCAACCGTGTAGGGCTCGTCCGTAGATACCTCCGCGGCGAGATCAGCGCCCTCCATGGAGTCCTGGGCTTTTACTTCCTTTAGCAGCTCCTCTACTGGACGCTGCGCATCCTCGCCGGAAAAGAGCCCGGCGGCGATAGAGCCGTAGTTGCGCAGATGGCGTACCAAGGTGCGGGTATCAATACCGCGAATACCGATGACGCCCTGCTTCTCCATCTCTTCACTCAGGCTGCGCTCTGCGCGCCAGTTGGATACGCGCTGGGCGAGGTCGCGGATAACGAGGCCAGCAACCCAAATACGGTTGCCATGGGACTCATTGTCCTCATCATTCCACCCGGTATTGCCAATATGCGGTGCTGCGGAAACCACAATCTGGCGGTGGTAGGACGGGTCCGTCATGGTTTCCTGGTAGCCGGTCATCGCCGTGGTAAATACGGCCTCACCCAAGGTGGTGCCGGTGGCACCAAAGCCATAACCGCGGAAGGTGCGCCCGTCCGCGAGAACGAGGATTGCTGGGGTTCTATCAGTCACGTCGTGGCCTTTCTCTGCCATATAGGTGGTCTCAGTGTGCAAGGTTAGTCTTCTTCGGAGGCTGCCAAGTCAAAAGTGACGGCTCCTCGCAAAATGGTGTGGGTAACGCGGGCGCCGAACTCTTCACCTGCATACGGGTTGTTTTCGGACTTGGATGCCAGCTTGGAGGAATCAGACACCCAGTGGTGGGCTGGGTCCACAATGGTCAAGTTCGCGGGCTCGCCTTCTGCGATGGGACGGCCGTGACCCGGCAGGCGGGTGATTTCCGCCGGGCGCTCGGACATGACGCGGGCGACAAAACGCCAATCGGCCAGCCCGGTCTCAACGAAGATTTTGGCGATAACGGCCAGGGAAGATTCCAGGCCCAGCATGCCTGGGCGGGCATTTTCAAACTCCACGCACTTGTCCTCGGAGCCGTGCGGGGCATGGTCAGTGGCCACGCAGTCGATGGTGCCGTCGAGCAGCGCCTGGCGCAGGGCTTCGGTATCGCGCTCCTCGCGCAACGGCGGGTTAACGCGGAAGAGGCCATCGTAGGTGCGCAGCTTATCGTCAGTCATCAACAGGTGGTGCGGGGTGACCTCAGCGGTCAGCGGGATGTCCTGCTCCTTGGCCCACTTGAGTAGCTCCACGGTTCCCTGAGTGGACGCGTGACAAATGTGTACGCGATTGCCATAGTCGCGCGCCAAGAGGGCATCGCGGGCGACGATAGATTCTTCCGCCACGCGCGGCCAACCGCGCAGGCCTAGTTTGGCTGCGGTCTCGCCTTCGTGGGCCGAAGCACCCCCGGTCATGCGGTCATCCTCGGCGTGCTGAGCCAGCAGTACATCCATACCCTTGGCGTATTCCAAGGCGCGACGCATCAGCTGCGGGTCCTGGACGCACTTGCCATCATCGGAGAACATGCGGACCTTGGCATCCGAGCGGGCCATCATGCCAAACTCGGTAAGGGTCTTGCCCTCCAGGCCCTTGGTAATAGAGCCCACTGGGTGGACGTCGCACAGCGCTAAGGCCTGGGATTTAGCCCACACTGATTCCGCGATGATCGGCTGATCGGTCACCGGGTTGGTATTGGCCATAGTAAACACGGCGGTGAAACCACCCTTAGCGGCAGCCTTGGAGCCGGTCTCGATGGTTTCGGTGTCCTCACGGCCGGGCTCGCGCAGGTGCACGTGCATATCTACGAGCCCCGGTAGCAGAACGTTGCCCTCGCCATCAATGACCTTAGCGTCTTGTGCCGCAACGTCACCGCCAATGGCTGAAATAACGCCATCTTTAACCAGCACACTGGTGGGCTCGCCTTCGCCATACAAGCGCACATTCTTAATCACAAGTGGGGATTCCGCCGGCGCGGAAAGGCGACCGGTTTCTGGGTAAGTAGTCATTTTCTCTCCCTAAGGTTGATTGCGGGTCGCGATATTAAATGCCGGCGTTTTCGCCATTGGTCAGCAGCGTAAACAGCACGGCCATGCGGGCGTGCACGCCGTTGTGTACCTGCTGCAGGACGGCGGTTTTATCCAGATCAGCCACGCCATAGTTGATCTCCATGCCGCGCAGCATAGGGCCAGGGTGCATGACAATGGCGTCTTTGTGCATTGCCGCCGCGCGGTCCTTGGACAGGCCGAAGAGGTTGGCGTATTCGCGGTGGGACGGGAAGAAACCGCCATTCATGCGTTCTTGCTGCACGCGCAGCATCATGACCACATCGGCCTCGGCGATCTCTGCATCAAAGTCATAGGACACGCGCACGGGCCAATTCTCCACCCCGAAGGGCATGAGCGTAGCTGGCCCCACGAGGGTTACCTCTGCCCCCAGCGTGTTAAGCAAATCCACGTTAGAGCGCACCACGCGCGAGTGCAGGCAATCGCCCACAATTTTCACTTTGAGACCGGCAAAGCCTTGCTCGCCCTGCAAGCCGAGTCGTTGCCGCATGGTTACCGCGTCAAGCAGCGCCTGCGTTGGGTGCTGGTGGGCGCCATCACCGGCGTTGATAACGGAGGGGCCCTTGCCCTCAGGGGCTACCCACTGGGCCAGCTGCTGCGGTGCACCAGAGGAAGGGTGACGCATGATGATCGCATCGGCGCCGATGGCGGCCAAGGTAAGGCCCGTATCCTTCAGGGACTCGCCCTTCTTTACCGAGGAGGTGGAGGCGGATAGGTTGATGACGTCCGCCGACATCCACTTGCCGGCCGTTTCAAAGGAGGAACGGGTGCGAGTGGAGTTTTCATAAAAAAGCGTATAGATGGTGCGCCCGCGCAAGGTAGGAAGCTTTTTAACTTCGCGACCTTCGAGGGCCTCGCGGAAGCGATCCGCTTCATCCATCAGGCCGATAATTTCAGCCTTATCGAGCTCCGCCATATCGATGAGGTGCTTCATGGTTATGCCTCCCCCTTCTCAGTGCCTGCGGCATCGAGGTTGACGGCAGCTCGGGTCAGCACGACTGCGTCTCGACCGTCAATCTCATTGTTATATACGGTGACGTCTTCTTCTCGCGCGGTAGGCAGGTTTTTGCCCACATAATCTGCGCGGATGGGAACTTCGCGGTGGCCGCGGTCTACCAGAACTGCGAGCTGGATAATATCGGGCCGGCCAACGTCGCTTAGCGCATCAAGGGCGGCGCGAATCGTGCGGCCGGAATACAAAACATCATCAACCAGGATGACAATCGCGTTATCGATACCGCCGGTAGGAATGGTGGTGGGTTGCAATGCGCGATGCGGCTTATTGAGCAAATCATCGCGGTAGAGGGTGATATCGAGGGAGCCCCATGGGACTTCTACCCCGGAAAATTCTGCGATCTTAAGTGCAAGACGCTGTGCTAGCGGCACGCCACCAGAGGGAATGCCAAGCAGAATGACCCGCGGAGCCTCCGCGGAATCGAGCGCCGTTTTTTCAATGATCTGGTGCGCGATGCGTGCAACGGTACGCGAGACATCATCGGAGCTTAAAAGCTCCAATTGTTTCGCGGTAGCGTTAGTTTCACTCATCGTGACCTCCTTCCCCGCCTCACGGTGCGGTCTTTAAAGGATGCCGATAGATGGTCTCAAAAGTGTCTATGGTGTTAGACACAAGATACTTTAGCACCCCACCCGCCATTCGGGTGAGGCAACCCAGAAAGGTACATCGACGGTGAGTTTTTCTGTACAGCACGTAGTCCCTGCACCCCGCACAGATGTCTGGGCCTGGCATACCCGCCCAGGTGCTCTCACCCGGCTCAACGCCCCGTTCGCCTTTATGACCCCAGTGCAACAAGCACAGAGCCTGGGTGATGGCACTTCGATTCTGCGCTTGCCTGGTGGCCTGCAGTGGAAGGCACAACATGTGTTGTCCCGTTACCAGGAGGGTTATTCCTTTAGTGATGAGTGCGTCAATTCCCCGCTGCGCCAGCTGACTCAGTGGCGCCACACCCACACCTTCGCCGAGGACCCAGCCGGTACCCGGGTGACGGATGAGGTGGACACGCGCGTTCCTTCCGCCGCATTGAAATCAGTCTTTGCCTATCGTCAGCATCAGCTGATTGAAGACTTTGCCTTCTTCAAGCGGCTGCGCGATGCAGGACTTAATACCCAACCATTGACCATTGCGATGACAGGTTCGCGCGGCAGTGTCGGCACGGCGCTTACCGCGCAACTACGTACCGCCGGCCATACAGTGATCCAGCTCGTGCGTGGTAAGGCGGGCAGTGGCCAGCGCCACTGGAATACCAACCTCCCCGATCCGCACTTGCTAGACGGCGTGGACGTCCTTGTCCACCTTGCGGGCGAGCCCATCTTCGGCCGTTTTAATGAGGAACACAAGGCTGCCATTCGGGATTCCCGCGTGGGCCCTACCCGGAGCTTGGCTCGCATCGCCGGCGAAACGCCATCCGTAAAAGCCATGGTCTGTGCCTCTGCTATCGGCTTTTATGGCGCAAACCGGGGCGAGGAAGTCTTAACTGAGGACTCCGAACCGGGCGAGGGATTCTTAGCCGATGTCGTGCGCCAGTGGGAGGACGCCTGCGAACCCGCCCGCGCAGCGGGCACCCGCGTAGTCAATATCCGCACCGGCATTGCCATGTCAGGCGGCTCCGGCCTACTGCCGCTGCTCCGAGCCCTCTTCTCCACCGGACTGGGTGGCCCCTTTGGCGATGGGGAATTCTGGTTTAGCTGGGTTGCCATCGATGACCTCACGGATGCCTATTTCCGCGCCATTGTGGATGATTCGCTTGCCGGCCCGGTCAATGCGGCCTCCCCCAATCCTGTGCTCAATAAGGATTTTGTGGCTGCATTGGGCAAAGAACTCCACCGGCCGGCTATTGTGCCCGTGCCCTCCTTTGGTCCTGCGCTCTTGCTCGGGCGCGAGGGCGCCCAGGAGTTAGCCTTGGCAGAACAGCGCGTAGCCCCCACCGTGCTCACCGAGCTCGGTCATAGCTTCCGCTACTCCACTATCGACGCCGCCTTGGCGCATGAACTGGGTGGCGAAAGCCTCTGCTAGTTGCGGGCCACTCCCCGTGGACGCCCCAGACACGTTTGGCGCAGCGCCACCGGAGTGCGACGCAATTTGTCGGTCAGCCAAAGGTTGTGGGCAGTGATTCACCATCGCAGCTCTTTGCGGCAACGCGCACGTACTGCACCACCCCGATATAACTTCCGAGCAAGACCTGCGGTGTTCTTCTCCTGCCGGAAAGCACGGGTGTAGTTAGGTAGGCTAGGAAGGGTTGACCTTAACCCCGATTAGTACATGGATTGAGACTGTTTAAGTGTCTGAAGAACCAACACTGTATCCCGATACGCCGGTAGAGCCCGTTACTCTCGAGCGTATTGGTGAGATCTTTGAGTCCGAAAACCTCGAGTACCGCCTAGAAGAGCAGCCTGTAGGCGAGGACGAGACCGTACGTATCCTGCGTACCGGCTTTTCCAATGTTGCCATTGCTATGCAGGTTCGCGATAACGTCCTTGTCGCCGATTCTGTCTGGCGCGGCAACGTCCCTTCTTCTGAGGGACCAAGCCTGCTGATGGTTCTCAACCAGTGGAACCAGCAGCACTTTGCACCGACCCTGCGCTTTTTCGAATCCGCAGAAAACAATCTCGCGGTCTCCGGTGTGCGCGAAGTTAATGTGGAGCACGGCCTTTCCCGAAACCAGATTGGTTCCTTTGTGATGTCCACCCTGGACTCCATGCTGCAGTCCTTCGCCTTCGTCGAGGAACATTACCCACAGCTCGTGACCTGGGAGGAGCACAACCATGACTAATGCATCTACGGAAAATAACCTGCCAGAAATCAGCCTGGACCGCGTTATCGAGGCGATGCGCGCCTTCGATATCGAGCTGACCACAATGGATGCAGATATCGAGGCGGCCACCGCTAACCTCAATGGTCTGCCTACCATGTTCGCGGTACTAGACTCCGTTGTTATCGTTCGCTGCGACGTGCCTACCGACGCCGCCTATTCCAAGGCCGACGCTGGCCTATTCTTGGCTGCAAACCAGATCAACTCGGTAGCTTTCGGTGCGCGCGCGGTTATCTCAGAGCACGATGACATGCTCGTCGTGCGCACCGAGCGCGATATCCCCGCTGCCGCTGGTATGAATGACGAACAGCTGCAGGCAGCCTTAAAATCTGCAGTAGACGGCGTAATTCGTGGGCAGGACGCCATGGTCTCTGCTGCAGAAGAGATGGCCAAGCTTGGCTCCGAAACTGCTGGCAAGGCCAGCACGGAAGGCGATAACTCGGGTGCTGGAGATGCCACGAGTTAGCTAAGCCCGCCAAAGAACCAAGCTCCCTGAGCCCGCCGTTCCTCACATGGAAAAGGCGGCAGAAAGGGAGCTTTTTGTGCACAATTACTCGGCGTCGAGAATGCGTTGGCGTTCTTCTTCCGGATCAAAATTCGGTGCGGGCCAAGAAAGCTCTAGGTGGCGCAACGCGTCCACGATGAGGAATTTCAGCGCCATGCGGGCATATTTCTTATTGTCTGTGGGGATTACGTACCACGGTGCCCAGATTTCATCCGTTCGGCGAATGGCATCTTCATAAGCAGCCATGTACTCGTCCCAGTATCCGCGCTCCTCAATATCGGATGGGTCGTATTTCCAATATTTGTCCTCGCGTTCGGTGCGCTCAAGCAAGTTTTCTTTTTGGAACTGTGGAGAGATATGCAGGAATATCTTTAAGATCTTGACGTTTTGGCCGGCAAGTTCCTGCTCATAGTCCCGGATGGCTGCAAAACGGCAGTCCACTTCGTCTTCGTCTACCCATTTATGCACCCGCTGGATGAGCACATCTTCATAATGGGAGCGGTCGAAGGCCACAATCTGGCCCGGCACGGGGTCATGTTTGCGAATGCGCCACAAAAAGTCGTGCTCCAGCTCCTCCTCTGTCGGCTTACCAAAGCCGACAGTTTTGGTGCCCTGCGGGTCAAAGACCGAAAAGACATTACGGATGGCGCCGCCTTTGCCGGAGGTGTCCATTCCTTGTAAAACTACGAGCAAGGAAGGAGCGCCTTCTTCGTGGGCGCGGCCATTGGCAAAGAGACGCTCCTGAAGGTCGTAAAGCTCTTCATCGTAATGCCCGAAACGATCAGCTAGGTCAGATTTGGAGCCACTGAAGCCTGGTGTAGTGGTGGGGTCCACATCAGCGAGGCGGAAATTCCTCCCTGCCCTCAGGCCCAGTGCATCATGAATCTTAAATTTGCCCATGCCTACCATGGTACAAAAATACCGCCCGCAGCCAGCCTGGTATTTCAACCAAGCCAGCTGCGGACGGAAAATGGCTCACGCTAAGGGGCGCGGCTACTACTCGCCGGTATTACTGGGCCGAGTCTTCCGCTGGTGCGGAGGCCTCATCAGTTGCGGCTGCGTTGCCCGCAGTCTCTGCTGATTCGACCGGGGACACGGTATCCGTCGTGTCTTCATCCGCAGCAGTATCGTGCCCGTCTTCTTCTAGGCCCTGGTGTTCTGCAGACATTGGGCTTTCGGCGGAGCGGGACTGCGCCACATCGTCCAATACCGCGTGGATATACGGTGCCGCCTGCTCATTGGAGTACTGAGAGGCGATTTCGACGCCTTCTACTACAGCGGTAGCAGTAGGAATATCGGGATTGAAGAGCAGTTCCCAGACCGAAACGCGCAGGATAGCACGATCTACTGCAGGAATGCGGTGTAGCTCCCAGTCCTCGGAAAGGTAGCGAGAGATAGTCTCATCGATGACATCAAGCTCTTCCGCTGCCCCCTTGATAATGACCTTGGTGTACTCGGCAATCGGCGCTACCGCATTGCGATCCTCGCGCGCCAAAGCGATGCGGTCCTCCACGATGGCTACGGGATCGATGTCTCGATTCTCAGCTTCGTATAGGATGTCCGCGGCGCGGCGACGTGCACGATAGCGCGCGGTGTGCCGCTTGTAGTTAATGTCGCGCTTAGGGGTGTTATCAGACACAGCCAGATGCCCTAGTTGTTGACGCGGGAGAGGTACTCACCGGTGCGGGTATCGATCTTGAGAACATTGCCGATCTCGATAAACAGCGGAACCTGGATCTCCGCGCCGGTCTCCAAGGTGGCAGGCTTAGTGCCGCCGGAGGAACGGTCACCCTGCAGGCCAGGCTCGGTGTGCTCGACCTTGAGGTCTACGGAAATAGGCAGCTCTGCGAACAGCGCCTCATCCTCGTAGAAGGAAACTTGTACGCGCATGTTCTCCAGCAGGAAGCGAGCGGCATCGCCAAACTTCTCCGGCGGGAGCTCGAACTGCTCAAAGGTCTTCTCATCCATGACGACGTAGCTGGTGCCATCGTTGTAGAGGTAGGTCATATCGCGGCGGTCCACGGTAGCGGTCTCTACCTTCACGCCTGCGTTCCAGGTCTTGTCCACGGTCTTGCCGGAGACAACATCCTTAAGCTTGGTACGCACGAAGGCTGGGCCCTTGCCCGGCTTTACGTGCTGGAACTCAACGATCTGCATCAGTTTGTTGTCGATCTTCAGAACGAGGCCGTTCTTGAAATCAGTAGTATCAGCCATTGCGGTTAAACTCCCGAAATTGTGGACTAAAGGTTGAAAACAATGATCAAGCCTACCGGACAACTGCCTTTCGGGGTATTACTGGTCCCCCATTTCCGCCCCACACTTCTGCCCTATCTTGGCTAAAAGAGAAACTTCCGCAGCTTGTGACCATACGCAGCAGGTGGAGAACAGACACGTAATGGTTTTTATCCAACGATAACTGGCTGTACGGTACAGTCTTGCCGTATTAATTTTTCACATTTCTACCAAGGATTTTTGCGATGCCTTTCAAGAAGCTTTCTGCTGTGGCTACCGTGACTGGCGCAGCTTTAGCAGCACTTAGCGCTCCCCAAGCATTGGCGGCGGATGCCCAAACCGTGATGTTCGGCGATTCTATCTTCGCTAACCCTACCTATGGCCAGATCGGGACAACCTCCAGCCTGTCCCCCGCAGCAGACACTGCTCTCTCGTCTGCTACCCATGGCATTGAAGACACCCCGGGTGCACCTTCCCCGCAGGGCTGCCCGCAGGGTCACAGCAATGTAGGCCGCGAACTTGAGCGGGTTTCTGGCCAGCACGTAGCCAACTACGCCTGTTCTGCCGCGAAAGCCGCCGGCCAGTCGCACCGCAAGGACTTCGAGGAGCAGATAAACGGGGCCATTGCCAATAACGATCTCAATGGTGCGACCAAGAATGTTTTGATTCAGTTCGGCGCCAACGACCTCCAGGAAATTTTGCGGCCATCGCTGTCTTCCGCCAATCCTTATTTTGACGGCATGAAGCGTTCCATCCAGCGCGTCCGTCAGGCCGCGCCTCATGCGCACATCACCGTGGTAGGGTATCCCGCCATCTCCGCCCGTAACGGCGCCGTATGCCCAATACGCACGTCTGCGCCGGGTTCCACCGACGCCGGTTTTAATCTGGATTATGCAGGCCTAGTGCGCACCGGCGAGGACCAAGTCAATAGCGCGATGTACAAGGCAGCACGTGCCAACGGTGTCCAGTACTACGACCTACGCGCCGATTCCATCAACCATGGCATGTGTGCGCCGGATAGCACACGCTGGATTTCCGGCAAGTGGGAGTACTCCGTACCGCACAACCTTTTCAACCACCTCACGCACCTGGGCAACCGCAACGTCGCCCAGCTGCTCAACTCCAAGGTGCTCAGCCACTAGGCGGGTAGCTCGGTAAACTCCTTCGTCGCGGCGGTGATGATCTTCGGCGCGCCATCGGTAATGATAAGAGTATCTTCGATGCGCACACCGCCCTTGCCAGGCACGTAAATGCCCGGCTCGATGGTCAAGGTCATGCCCGCGGCCAGTTCGCCCTTCCCGGTCTGGGCGGCGAAGGGCGCCTCGTGTACGTCGAGGCCTACTCCGTGGCCAGTCGAGTGCACAAAGTAATCGCCATAGCCGGCGGCGGAAATAATGTCGCGGCAAGCTGCGTCGACGTCGGCAAGCTTAGCGCCCGGCACCGACGCTGCCACGCCCGCTTTCTGGGCGCGTAGCACCACATCATAAATTTCTTTAGCAAAGTCATTCGCCGCGCCCACGACGTAAGTGCGCGTGCAGTCGGAGTTGAACCCCCGCAGATGCGCACCGAAGTCGATGGTCACCAAATCTCCGTCCTCGATGACCCGATCGTCCGCACCATGGTGTGGCATGGCCGAATTGGGACCGGAAGCGACGATGGTATCGAAGCTCACCCGCTCCGAGCCGAGCATGCGCATCCGGTACTCCAAATCGGCAGCCACCTGGCGCTCCGTGCGGCCGGCACGCAGCTCGCCTGCGGCCAGGAGATCCTCCAGCGCCTGATTAGCCAGCGCGGCAATTTCCTCCAGCTTTTCCAGCTCGAGTGGGTCTTTAAACAGCCGAATATCTTCAATCACGCCAGTAACGGGGACCAAGGTGACTGACTCTGGGGCCGAATCTTCGAGTTCCTTCAATTCAGATACCGTCAGGTAGTCTGCCTCAAAGCCCACGCGGACCGGTCCTTGCACATCGGCGAATTGCTGCAGGAGCACCTTGCCTACAGCGCGCCCCTGAATAGCTTCCAGATCAGGGACCTCGCGGGAAATCTGCGTGGTGTAGCGGCCATCGGTAGCAACCTGTGCGGAAAGATCCTTGCGCAAAAGCAGACCACCATTGGATCCGGAAAACCCCGAAAGATAACGCACATGCGTGAGGTGGGTTACTAAAACGGCATCGATGCGCTGGCTGGCCAGTGTCGCGGCAAGCTTGCGGCGCCGGTCACTAAAGCGGGTATCTGCCAAAGCCATGATTTAATCCTCCTGGGTTGACTGCGGTGTTGAAAGTATTCACCCAGTATATCGACCTTGCCACCGCGGTCGGGCCGTTTTCTTTCCGCCCGGACGCCACGAAGCCCAGTGGGACGCTTCTATTGGCAGAGGTAGTCCACTGCCGCAACATAACCAAAGACCCCCAAGCCAGCAATCACACCGCGGGCAATCGGACTGAGATAGGAGTGATGGCGGAAGGGCTCGCGTGCATGCACATTGGAGATATGCACTTCGACGAATCCGGCTCCCTCCGCCACTTCAGCCAGGGCATCGCGCAAAGCCACCGAGGTATGGGTAAACCCGCCAGGGTTGATAATCACGGGATAGCCCGCATCCGCGGCGGCATGTACCTCTTCAATGAGCTCGCCCTCATGGTTGGATTGAAAACATTCCACCTCTACCCCGTGTTCGGCGGCACGCGAGGCAATCATGCGCTCCACATCGGCCAAGGTGGTTGAGCCGTAGACATCCGGTTGTCGCTTTCCCAAGCGGTTTAAGTTCGGGCCGTTGAGAACAATAATCTTCATCTTCTACTCCGAAATCGCGGCGTAGGCCGCCTCGAGCTCGTCCAAGTCAGGGCCTTCCAGGCGGGTGGTCTCACCCACCCCAGTCAAGGCCACAAACCGAATTTGGCCGTCCCTGTTCTTCTTATCATGGGTCATGGCCTCATACAGGTCGGCGAAATGGCCTGCCTTATACCGCGTGGGAAGCCCAATGCTGTGCAGGATCCGGCGGTGCTTTTCCACCAGTTGAGCATCAATGAGGCCGCGGGAATGCGACAGGTGGGCGATAAACATGATGCCCACTGCCACCGCGTTGCCATGGCGCCATTCGTAGTTCTCATGGCGCTCTACAGCATGGCCAAAAGTGTGGCCGTAGTTCAGCGTTTCGCGCATACCTGACTCTTTCAAGTCTTGGCTTACCACGGCGGCTTTTACTGCGATGGAGCGTTCTATTAATTCTGGCAAGAAGCCCTGCGGGTCCACGCAGGCCCCAGGGTTGTCCTCATAGCGTTCCAGAATTACCGGGTCATGGATGAAACCAGTTTTGATGATCTCCGCCGAACCGGCAACGATTTCCGCCTCGGGCAGGGTGTCAAGGCGCTCTAGGTCCACAAAGACGGAATCCGGCTCGTGAAAGGCGCCGACAAGATTCTTCCCGGCCGCCGTATTGATGCCGGTTTTGCCGCCCACGGCGGCATCAACCATGGCCAATAGCGTTGTAGGCACCTGGATAATCTTGATGCCACGCATCCACCCAGCCGCCACAAACCCCGCCATATCGGTGGTGGCACCACCGCCTAGGCCGATGATGACGTCACGCCGGTTAAAGCCGTTCTCCCCCAGCTTGTCCCATACACCGCCAACGACGCTGAGCTGCTTGGCCGCCTCAGCATCGGGAACCTCAATGAGCACGGGCACGACCCCCTGGGTCCCAACGAGTTCCGCTAGGTGCTCGGCGGCGGCGCGCAGCGGCGGTTGGAAGACAATGCCTGCCCGGCTAGCGCCAATCTCCGCGCAGCGCTGCGCGATGTCTTCATTGAGACCGGCGCCAATGCGAACTTTATAAGGCTGCGGTCCATTAACGGCAATGGTGGGCATGGTGGTCCTTTCCGTTCGCCGCCGAGGCAGTGTGGCGAGGAACAAGTACGAGCGCAGCGGGCAGCTAAAGGGTATCGAGGAAACCGAGAATATCGCCTACTACCTGCTGCGGGGTTCGGGTATCTGTGCGCACTCGATAATCGGCAACCTCCTGGTAATACGGGCGCCGCACGTCCACTAGGTTTCGGTAATGTTCGAGGGGGTCAGCGGCTGCAAGAACCGGCCGATTGCTATCACCGGAGGTGCGCCTTGCTCCTTCTTCAGGGGAAATATCCAAAAAAATTACCGTGTGCCGCTCCAGGAGGTCACGAGTGGACTCCGTGAGCACTGCCCCGCCGCCGAGACTTACGACCCCATCGGTACGCAACGCGGCCGCAACGTGTTGCGCTTCAAGCGCACGGAAGTCCTGCTCACCGAGCTCGCTAAAGACTTCCCCGCAAGGCTTTGCTTGTGCCTGTTCAATAAGGTGGTCAGAGTCAGTAAATTCACAGCTCAGGGCATGGGATAGGCGGCGGCCAAGTGTGGATTTACCCGCGCCTGGCGGGCCAACCAAAACAACGCGTGGGCGGGGTTGGCCCGTAACGGCGGTTGGGGTGGTCATAACTTACTCCTGGTCAAAAGCAAGGCGGTCCGAAACGTATCTATCATACGCGGCAATAGCCTGAGAGGTTTCTTCGAGGCTATCTCCGCCGAATTTCTCAAGCACAGCGCGCGCAAGAACAAGGGCAACCATGGCTTCTGCTACGACGCCGGCCGCCGGAACCGCGCAGACATCGGAGCGCTGGTGAATGGCAGTTGCCTCGGCGCCGGATTCCATATCAACGGTGCGCAATGCGCGCGGGACGGTAGAGATTGGTTTCATCGCCGCCCGGACACGAAGCTGCTGCCCATTAGTCATGCCGCCTTCGAGGCCACCTGCGCGATTGGTGAGGCGGGAAATGCCCTCAGCGGTACGCACCATTTCATCGTGAGCAGCGGAGCCGCGCCGCCGAGCCTCTGCGAAGCCATCACCGATTTCCACGCCCTTGATAGCTTGAATGCCCATCAAAGCGCTGGCTAATTGCGCATCCAAACGGTCATCGCCGGAAATGTGCGAGCCCAGTCCAATAGGCAGGCCATCTACCACGACTTCGACGATGCCGCCCAAGGTATCGCCTTGTTTCTTGGCGGTTTCGATTTCTGCAATCATGGAGGCCTCTGCCTCCTTATCACAGGCGCGCACGGGTGAATCATCGATAGCCTCGATGTCCGCGAACGCCGGCGCAGGGCCCTCATAAGGCTCAGAAGCCCCAATAGAAATGACGTGGGAGAGTACCTCGATGCCGAGGGTCTCGCGCAGGAAGTTGCGCGCGACGGTAGCGGCAGCCACACGCGCTGCAGTCTCACGCGCGGAGGAACGCTCCAGAATGGGGCGCGCTTCACTATGGCGGTATTTCACCATTCCGGCAAAATCCGCGTGGCCTGGACGCGGCCTAGTCAGGGCTGCACCCCGTCCAGAATTCATGGCCTTTATATTTTCTTCATCGTCCATATCCAGTGGATCGGCCGACATGATGGTGGTCCACTTCGGCCACTCCGTATTGCCAATCATGATGGCAATAGGGCTACCCAGAGTCAGCCCGTGGCGGACTCCGCCGAGCACGGAAACCTCATCAGCCTCAAACTTCATGCGGGCGCCACGGCCGTAGCCAAGGCGGCGCCGGGAAAGCTGATGCGAAATATCGGCGCGGGTAATTGGGACCCCGGCGGGCATGTGCTCCAGCAGAGAAATAAGAGCTTGGCCGTGGGATTCACCTGCAGTAGTCCAACGAAGCATGCGGGTATTATCGCACGATGAGGCCAATCCGGTATGAACTTGGCCCCGCAATATATTCTTCCACCCCCTCAAAAAGGGTAAACACAAGCCACGACGATTGCCGCCGCCAATAACATCGCGGGGCCATGCGCGCTTTCTTTCTGCCCAGCACACACAGACCAGCCGAGCGTTAACAGGGACGCGCAGCCGCTCGCCGCCACCACCCCTATAAACCCAGCAAAATGCCCTACCAGCATCCCCAAGGGCACGGCCAGCTTAATATCGCCGCCACCCACCCCTGCATGGGCCAGCCCAAGCACGAGGTATATCCCCGGCCACCACAGCCCGCCCCAGTTGGCAAGTACAAGTGACAACGCAGCGGCTGGCAGCGTCAACCAGTCGGGCAAGCGGCGATGCCGCAAGTCCCACCAAGACAGCGCCGCGGCCCAAAGGCAATAAACAATTCCCCCAAAGATCAACACGGGACTTAGAGTAAAGCGAGGTACCGCCTAGCGCTCGAGGCTTTCACTCAGAGGGCGAATTGTGCAGCGTGAGCCAGACGCGAAGGATAGCCCGCACTTGTCCAGGCCTCGTTTTATTTGACAGTTTGCGACCGCCGCTGCAATTCCTCATTCAATGCATTTAGCATCTCTTCCCGCGGTGCGGCCACGCCGGTAAATTGCTCGAACTGGCTAAATGCTTGATATGCGAGCATGACATGTCCGCCGACGGACTTGTACCCGTTGGCCGCCGCGCACGTGGTCAGCGGCGTGGGCCAGGGATCATAAATGACGTCGAGCACCGGTGCGTGGGCGATGTCGAAGACGCAGTCCTCCACCGCAGCGGCGGGAACGGTGGATACAATGACATCGGCTGCGCGAGACAGTGCAGATAGGTCACCATCGAAACCGGTGAAAGAAAGCTCCAGTCCCAGCTCTTGGGCAAGTGGCCGTAGCTCGGCGCTACGGTCCGAGCGATTGAGCACGGTGACGGTAGACACTCCGCGCTCAGCCAGCGCCCACAAAGCTGGACGCGCTGTGCCCCCAGCTCCAATGAGCATCGCGTGCCGTGCGGGGGAATCCCCCAAAAGTTCTATGAGCGCGCCACGCACGCCTTCGGTGTCGGTATTGTCTGCAAACCACCCTTCTTCTTTACGCACCAGGGTGTTTGCGGAACCTATCAGCTGTGCGCGCTCGCTTACGGTATCCGCAAAGCGGAGGGCGGCGAACTTACCCGGCATGGTGACGGAGAACCCTACGAACTCAGGGGTACTCCCCCTCACCAGATCCGGCAAGCCCTCCGCAGCCGTTTCAAAGCGGGTGTAGTCCCAACCTTCGAGCCCAGCAGCCTCGTAGCCAGCATTGTGGAGCACCGGAGACAGTGAGTGCTCGATGGGGCTACCAAGGACTGCCGCACGTGGCATCGGTTCTACCTCTTCGTGGTTTTGCGACTTTATTTGGCGGGCTGCTCGGCAGCGGCGTCGCCGTTGCCGGAACCAGCGCCCTCCCCTTCGCGCTTGGAGTCAAGCACGCCGGAGCGGATGGCGTCATCAACGCGGCCCAAGTGCTCATCGTAGGTATCGGAGAAGACGGTGGTGCCTTCTTCGTCCACGGTGACAAAGAACTTCCAATTGCCCTCAGCAGGCTGCTCCATGGCCTTGATTGCATCATCCGAAGGAGAAGCAATCGGGGTATCCGGCAGGCCCTCTTTTGCGTAGGTATTCCACGGAGTCTTTTCCTCACGGGCCTTATCGGTGGTGGCCAGCTCAACGTCTTCCAAGCCATAGTTCACGGTGGAGTCAAACTCCAAGCGCATCGGCTCGTCCAGACGGTTGAGGATGACGCGGGCGACCTTGTCGAACTCACCTGCTGGCGCCTCGCGCTCCACTAGGGATGCGGAAGTAAGCAGCTCATAAGGGCTCAGACCGATAGCCTGGGCGCGTTCTTCGATCTTGGTCTCGTTGTAGCGCTTGGTAGAGCGGGTAATGAGGTCCTTCAAAATATCCTTGGCCTCCATATTGGGGTCCAGGACGTACTGGCCTGGAGCGATAAGGCCCTCAATGCGCTTAGGATCGTTGCCGCGCTTGTTGATGGCCGCGAGTGCCCACTGTGGCGCACCCAGCTCAGCAGGATCAGTTTCCGCAGCGACCTTTTCTAGGTCTTCCTTCTTCAGGCAGTTGCCATCGTTGCAGCTGACCTCAGAAATCAAGGAGTAGATGCCATAACGAACGTCTCCACCAACAACCTTGACGTCCTCCAAGGTTGCGCCGCCTTGGACTTCGAGCATGTCGACGCGGTTATTCTTATCCAATAGCGCCTCTACCGCGGCGTTGGCACTCATCTCTTCCTGCAGACGGTAGAAGCCAGGTTGGATTTGGCTTGCGCTATGGTTCATAGACGCAGCAGAGTCAAAGGCGTCTTGGGTCTTGACCACATTCTTTTCCACCAGTGCAGGACCGAGCTCGGACATCGACGAGCCTTCCGGCACCTCCACCAGCTGGGTGGTACCGTTGCCGGTTCCCTCATAATCGGCAGAGGTATTGCCGAGACGGAATCCGATGTAGATAAGGGCACCAAGGATAACGATGATCGACGCAATGATAACGGCAATGCCGCGCTGGCGGCGCTTGACGTGTTTCGGCTCCATCGATCGACCGAGACGTTCTTGATTACGGCTCACTTGTTTTAGTCTCCTGAGTTTGAAGGCTGATCTATTGCATCCCTTGGACGGAGAGCATTTGCACGCCCGTCCAACCATGTCTGCAATATCTCCACCGCTGCTGCTTGGTCGATGACTTTACGGCCCTTCTTTTCGGACACGCCTGACGCGCGCAGCGCGGTGGTCGCTGCCACGGTAGTCAAACGCTCATCAGCCAAACGTACTGGTGGTGGAACTTTATCCATATTTGCATTTCGATTCAACCGACGGCGGATCCGAAACGCAATTTCTTTAGCATGTTTTACGCTTTTTGAGCCATTTCCCTGCAAATCTCGTGGCAGCCCCACGATGACCTCGACCGCCTCATAAAAATCAATCAATTCTAGGATCCGGTCGATATCACCCTTATCGCGGTCCTTAAACCCGGTTTCGCGGTGAACGGTCTCCACTGGGGTGGCAAGCGTTGCTTCCCTATTGGACACTGCTACGCCGATGCGCACAGTACCGACGTCAAGCGCGAGCCGGCGGCCCTGCCCCGGATCATCAACCCCGGGGATATCTGGTTCCACTTGTGCCACGTTCGAACTCCTACAGGGACTCGAGCATATCCTCGACGGCGGCAAAGCCGCGCTCTGCACCTGCAGCTGAAGAACCGGAGCCCTGGGCCATGTCCGGCTTACCGCCGCCGCGGCCATCAACGTACTGGCCAAATTGCTTGACGACGTCCCCGGACTTCACACCGCGTTCGACGGCCTTGTCGGTGGCTGCCACGATGAACGGGAACTTGCCCTTGTCCTGGGCGCCCAAGACGATGACGGCTTCTTCCTCGCGCAGGCGGTTACGCAGGTCCGTAGCCACGGTGCGCAGGTCCCCACCGGTGGTTCCATCCGGCAACGTCAGCGCAATAACCTTGAAACCATTGATGTCCTTGGCGGCGCCGACAAACTCGGAGGCACGCGCAGCCAGCTGCTGCTTGCGCAGGGTTTCGATTTCCTTTTCTGCTGCCTTGAGCTTCTCAGATAGCTGAGCAATGCGCTCAGGCAGGTCCTCGGTCTGCACCTTAAGCTCGCGGGAGACTCCTTCCACCAAGGCGGTTTCCTTGGAGTAGTAACGGAAGGCATCCATACCGGAGTAAGCCTCAATGCGGCGAGCGCCAGAGCCTACGGAAGATTCACCCAGCACGGAAACCGGGCCGATTTCAGCGGAGGATCCCACGTGGGTACCGCCGCATAGCTCGATGGAGAACGGTCCGCCGATTTCTACCACGCGGACTTCCTTGCCGTAGTTCTCACCAAAGAGCGCCATGGCGCCCATGGCCTTAGCCTCTTCCAAGGAGGTCTCGATGGTGTTGACGGCAAAATTGGAGTCAATTGCCTGGTTGGTAATCAAGGCAATTTCTTCCAGCTGGGCCTGGCTGAGCTGTTCGGTGTAGTTGAAGTCAAACCGTAGGTAACCCGGGCGGTTCATAGAACCAGCCTGGACCGCGGTGGGGCCAAGCACCTGGCGCAGTGCGGCGTGAATGAGGTGCGTAGCAGAGTGAGCCTGGGCAGCGCCGTGGCGCCACTGCTCGTCGACGCCCGCCTCAACCGACATGCCCAGGTCTAGGCCGCCAGCCGTAACCGTGGCTTTGTGGACCCACAGCTTCTTGCCAATCTTTTGGACGTCATTGACCTCCAGCAAGGACTCGCCGGCCACAATGCGCCCGCGATCAGCCATCTGGCCGCCCGCCTCGGCATAAAGTGGGGTGTGGTCCAAAATGACCTCGACCTCTTCACCCTCGTGGACTTCATCGACCTTTTCTCCGCCGCGGACAAGGCCGATCACGCGGGCGTCGGAAGTAAGCTCCTCGTAGCCGGTGAAGACGGTGGGGTTATTGTCTACCCAGTCGCGGTAGAGGGAAAGGTCAGTGTGCCCGTGCTTCTTGGCCTGGTTATCGGCCTTGGCGCGGCGGCGCTGCTCACCCATGGCATCGTTGAAGCCATCCATGTCCACCTCAAGGCCCGCTTCCTGGGCCATTTCCAGCGTCAAGTCGATGGGGAAACCATAGGTATCGTGCAGCTCAAAGGCCTTCTCACCAGGCAGGACCTTTGCGGTCTTCGCGCGAGAGGTGGACTTGAGCTCCTGCACGGCATCGTCGAAGAGGCGGGTTCCGGACTCCAGAGTCTTGAGGAAGGCCTTTTCTTCGTTGACGGCCACGCGCAGAATGCGCTCACGGTTGTCCGCAATCTCCGGATAAGACGGAGTCATGGTATCCATGACCGTGTTCATGAAGCGCTCCATGGTGGCACCGGTAGCGCCCAGCAGCTTGGCGGAACGGATAATGCGGCGCAGCAGGCGACGCAGGATATATCCGCGGCCCTCATTGCCCGGGGTTACGCCATCCAAGATGAGCATCATGCCGGTGCGGGAGTGGTCCGCTACCACTCGGAAGCGGATATTGTCTTCCTGAGAGGCTTTATCGCCGTAGGTGGCACCGGTAAGTTCCTCAGCTACGTCAATGACTGGACGCAGCAGGTCTGTTTCGTAGACGTTGTCTACGCCCTGCAAAATGCAGGCCACGCGCTCGATGCCAAGGCCAGTATCGATGTTCTTCTTGGGCAGCTCGCCAACGATTTCAAAATTGCCCTTACCAATGCCCTCGCCGCGTTCGTTTTGCATGAAGACCAAGTTCCAGATCTCCATGTAGCGGTTATCATCGGCAATGGGTCCGCCGTCCTTGCCGTACTCAGGACCGCGATCGAAATAAATCTCGGAGCACGGGCCACATGGTCCAGGGATACCCATGGACCAGTAGTTATCCTCCATGCCGAGGCGCTGAATGCGCTCTTCAGGAACGCCAATCTTATCGCGCCAGATTTCGGCGGCCTCATCATCATCCAGGTACACCGTCACCCACAAGCGTTCTGGGTCTAAACCAAAACCGCCCTCCTCAACGGAGCGGGTAAGCAAGGTCCAGGCATTGGTGATGGCGCCTTCCTTGAAGTACTGGCCAAAGGAGAAGTTTCCGGCCATCTGGAAGAAGGTGTTGTGGCGGGTGGTAATGCCCACCTCTTCAATATCAAGGGTGCGCACGCACTTCTGAATAGAGGTGGCTAGCCCCTTGGCAAAGGGCGGATTCTGCTGGCCCAGGAAGTAGGGCTTGAATGGAACCATGCCCGCGTTTACGAAAAGCAGGTTAGGGTCATCCAGGATCAGCGAGGCACTTGGTACCGCCTCGTGACCAGAATTGACGAAGTGCTGGGTAAACCGTTCCCGGATCTCATGAGTCTTCACGAGCAACAATCCTAACTGTATGAGCTTTCATCTTCTATCGAGAAGTTTCTAACCCGCCCAACTTTACCCTTCGCCGCACCGCAATTTCCCTTGGGTAGGTATCAGCGCGGCCGGCGAGCGTTTTTACCGAGAGAACGCTTGCCGCGAATAATGCTGCGCAAGCGGCCTATATAGTCATAAACGCGCTTTTCAGCTCCATGATCGGTGGGTTCATAATATACGGAGCCTTCCAACTCATCGGGCAGGTATTGCTGTTCTACTACGCCGCGGGGATCATCGTGGGGGTAAACATAGCCCACGGCATTTCCCATCCGCTTTGCGCCCTCGTAGTGTCCATCGCGCAGATGCGCCGGCACGTGGCCCACCTTGCCGGCGGCCACATCTGCCTGGGCCTGCGTGATGGCGGAGATTACTGATGGAGACTTCGGCGCGGTGGCCAGATGGATGGTGGCCTGCGCCAAGGGAATTCTCGCCTCCGGCATTCCGATGAGCTGTGCGGCCTCGGCCGCCGCCACAGCTACCTGGAGCGCAGTGGGATCGGCCATACCGATGTCTTCGGAGGCATGCACTATGAGCCTGCGCGCTATAAAGCGCGGATCCTCTCCCGCTTCCACCATGCGGGCTAGATAGTGCAGCGCAGCATCAACATCGGAACCACGAATGGATTTAATAAACGCAGAGACCACATCGTAGTGTTGGTCGCCGTCGCGGTCATAGCGCACGACCGCCTTATTGACGTTGTCTGTGACCGTCTGTGCGGTAATTTCCCCGCCGTCGGCGACCGCCTCGGCCGCCGCCTCCAGGTAGGTCAATGTGCGCCGCGCATCACCGCCGGCCAAAAGAACTAGCTGCTCCAAGGCCTCGTCGGCGATCCGAATCTTGCGCTCGCCCAAGCCTCGATCGCTTTCTAGCGCGCGTTTGGCGACGCCCCTTAGGTCGTCGTCGCTTAGCGAATGCAGCTGCAAAAGCAGCGAGCGCGACAGGAGCGGCGCCACAACGGAAAATGAGGGATTTTCCGTCGTCGCCGCCACGAGCAGTACGGTGCGGTTTTCCACGGCCGCGAGCAGCGCATCCTGTTGGGTTTTAGAAAATCGATGTACCTCATCGATAAAAAGCACCGTCCGGCGCCCGTGAATGAGCTCTTGCCGGGCGTGGGTGATGACCTCGCGGACCTGCTTCACGCCCGAATCGAGCGCGGATAGACCCACAAAATTCTGCCCCATCTGGCTCGCAATAAGAGAGGCAATCGTGGTCTTGCCAGTACCTGGCGGGCCATACAAAATGACAGAGGCCTCCCCTGAGCCTTCCACTAGGCGGCGCAATGGCTTGCCAGGAGCCAAAAGGTGGTCTTGTCCGACCACTTCATCCAAGCTCTGCGGGCGCATGCGCGCCGCCAGCGGCGATCCTGCGTGGGTGGCAAAGAGGTTCTTCCCAGGCAAAGACGCGGCATTGTCCCCGGGAGTGGGCCCGCCAAAGAGTGAGTCTTGAGACACTAAAAACCTACCTCCTAGCAGTGTGCGGGCACATCAAAGTTATCTATTCATCATCCAAGCGACGCGCAATTGCGCTGCCAAACTCTGCGATGGGTGCGCAGGCGGGGCCGTCGCAGCGCGCGGCATAGCGCGACAGCGCCTCAAAGGTTTCGTACAGATCGCGGCGTACCAGCAATTCATCTTCCGTAAACGGCCCGTGATCGGCCGGGCGCAAGATCGAATGCTGCGGATCGTGGAAGACCTCGGCTTCTCCCCTGACCAAGGCCACCAGCCCTTCAATGCCGCCTGCTTGCATGGTGGTCACGCTCGACAGCGCCCAGCCGATAAGTGAAGCCACGATGAGTCCATGGATCTCTTCCGGATCAGAAAACAGCGGCCACACGTCTGCTACCGCACGAGACCAGGCGGAGATAAAAATATCTGCCTCCTCGTCCGTAATCGGCTTAGAAAACAGGAACTGTGGGAAACCGGCAATAACGCAGGCTACATCGAAGCCCACATTGCGGAATCCCGCCCATTCATAATCCAAGAAGTGCAGGTGCTGCGAGACGATAATATTATCTGGAGAAAGGTCAAAGGGGGTAAAGGCCCGGTCTTTTCCGGAGGCCAAAGACCTGGCTGCTTGCCTTGCTAGCTCACGGAAGCTTTCGGGGGCTTCGAGCCCTGCCGTATCCAGCAAATCAAGGCCGATTCCGATGGAGCCTTCCAATGCCTCATCACGCACGGATTGGTGCGGGGCCAATTCCGGGTTCTTGCGCAACATGCGGCTAAGCAAGGTTTCATAATCCTGCTCATGCCCGGCGGTCCCCGCATGCATGTGGCCCAGTGCGCTGCCCAGCGAGCGCAGCACTCGGACGCGGTCGGCATCGGTGGATTGAACCAGGACATCGGCAAGCGTTTCGCCCTCTCCCAAGTCCGTCAAAACGATAATGCGCTTATCTAAATCATGAGCGAGCAGCACCGGGCCAGGGCGCACATCTTCAGATAACGCGGTAGTAAATTGATAAGCCACAACCTCACGCAGCATTGCGGCATCATCAACGCCATAGCCTGTGACCGGGTTGTATTTAATGACTACCGAGCGGTGAGGCAGGAAGGCGCCGGGGGCAATCCTTGCGCGCAGGACCATTGCATTGCCGGAGCCGTCCAAGCGCTCTACGCTCGACATCTCCGGGGTGCCACCAAAACGGCGCGACAACATCTCCGAGGCGGCCTTGATGACGTCCTCGGGCGATAGCACAGTATCGTTTTCATCCATAGTTCTATCCAGTATGCCCCCTCACACCAAAGCGGGGCCACAAGTTCGCCCGCAGCGAAAATGGCCACGGCCTACGATGTGCCCCGCACGGTGTGCCTCAGCGGCTGAGGTTCAAGCTATCTGCTTATTTCTCCTCAGCAGTCTCTCCCGCAGTGGAACCGGCCTTGTCCTGTTCCTTCTTCTTTTCCGGCTTGTAGTCTACGCCGGTTTCCTTGCGCTGTGCGGCAGGGATTGGTGCAGGGGCATCGGTAAGCGGGTCTACGCCGCCGCCGGACTTCGGGAACGCAATGACGTCGCGGATGGAGTCGAAGCCGCCCAGCAGGGAGACAATGCGGTCCCAGCCAAAGGCGATGCCGCCGTGTGGCGGGGCGCCATAAGAGAAGGCATCGAGCAGGAAGCCAAACTTCTCCTGAGCTTCCTCGTCCCCAATTCCCATGACATCAAAGACGCGCTTTTGCACGTCTTCCTGGTGGATACGGATGGAACCGCCGCCAATCTCATTGCCGTTGCAGACAATGTCATAAGCGTAGGCGGTAGCCTCGCCCGGGTTCTGGTCAAAGGAATCAATCCACTCCGGCTTCGGGGAGGTGAAGGCATGGTGGACCGCGGTCCACTTGGAGTGACCCAAAGCGACGTCACCGGACGCGGTTGCGTCGGCAGAAGGCTCGAAGAGCGGGGCATCAACAACCCACGTAAAGGCCCAGTCGCCTTCCTTGATAAGGTCCAGCTTCTTTGCAATCTCGCCGCGCGCAGCACCCAGCAGGGCACGTGAAGACTTGGTGTCGCCAGCGGCAAAGAAGATGGCATCGCCTGGCTTGGCGCCGACGTGCTCGGCGATGCCCTCGCGCTCGGCGTCGGTAATGTTCTTAGCTACCGGGCCGCCCAATGTGCCGTCCTCACCCACGGTGATATAAGCCAAGCCCTTCGCACCGCGCTGCTTAGCCCAGTCCTGCCAAGCATCAAACTGACGGCGCGGCTGGGAGGCGCCGCCCTCCATAACCACAGCGCCCACGTATTCATTCTGGAAGACGCGGAAGGTGGTGTCCTTAAAGAACTCGGTGCACTCTACAATCTTGATGTCGAAGCGCAGGTCTGGCTTATCAGAGCCGTAGTACTTCATCGCATCAGCGTAGGTCATGCGCGGGATAGGAGTCTTAATCTCGTAGCCAATGAGCTTCCACAGCTCGGTAACGATCTCTTCTGCCAAGGCGATGACATCGTCCTGGTCTACAAAGGACATCTCCACGTCCAGCTGCGTAAACTCCGGCTGGCGGTCGGCGCGGAAATCCTCATCGCGGTAGCAACGAGCAATCTGGTAGTAGCGCTCCATGCCAGCGACCATGAGCAGCTGCTTGAACAGCTGCGGGGACTGTGGCAGTGCGTACCACGTGCCTGGCTTCAAGCGCGCCGGCACCAGGAAGTCACGCGCACCCTCCGGGGTGGAACGAGTCAAGGTCGGAGTCTCAATTTCTGCAAAGTCATGAGAATCCAGCACCTTGCGGGCTGCACGGTTAGCAGCAGAACGCAGGCGCAGGGCCTTCGCCTGGCGCTCACGGCGCAGGTCCAAGTAGCGGTACTTCAAGCGAGTCTCCTCGCCTACCTCACCCGAGGTCGAAGGATCATCAACCTGGAACGGCAGCGCTGCAGATTTATTGAGCACCTCGAGATCCGCGACATTGACCTCAATCTCGCCGGACGGCAGGTTGGGGTTCTCAGAGCCTTCCGGGCGTGGCTCTACGGTACCGGTAACCTTCACGCAGTATTCGGAGCGCAGGTCGTGGGCGCGTTCTGCCACGTCAGATTCACGGAAGACAACCTGGGCGATGCCAGAGCGATCGCGCAGGTCAATGAATATCACACCACCGTGATCGCGGCGGCGGGAAACCCAACCGGTTAGGGTGACGGTCTCTCCTGCGAGTTCTTTGCGGAGCTCACCAGCTAAGTGGGTACGCAGCACTGTTGTTCAATCCCTTCTGAAAATTGTGTCACTTGCGGGTCCCGCCACGCGTAAACAGCGCGCGCCAAACCAAGCACAAGACTAGGAACGTGCACAATCCTACATCCCTACCGGTACATGCAGCGTAGTAAGGTAGACGCAGCACCGCCCCGAAAGCGGAAAAGGTTGCTTCCTCCCCCTGTTTCCTTGCCCCCTTGTGTACCCATCTTCATCCTGTGTTTTAAGGGGGCCATGTGGCACTATTTAGACATGACTTTTAGATCTGGTGCCGATTTCGGCGGCAAGGAAACTCGTTCCGGTGGCGGCGGCGGTGGCATCGCCATCGGCGGTGGCGTCGGCTCGATTGTTTTGCTTGGCCTTTTCTTCCTACTTGGCGGTAACCCCTCAGACTTGGGCGCGATTTTAGGCAACGAACAGTCTCAGTCCGATGGCGCCGCGCAGGGCGATAGCCCAGAATGCAAAACTGCAGAAGATGGCAATACCAAAGATGAATGCCTGGTAGAGTTCACCGGCCGCAGCGTGGACAACGTTTGGTCCAAGGTGCTGCCAGAACAGGCAAATATCCAATACACCGAACCGGAGCGCGTGGTCTTCCACGGTGGCGTTAATACCGGATGCGGCGCGGCATCCTCTTCTACCGGCCCCTTCTATTGCCCACGCGATGAGTCCGCCTACTTCGATACCGAGTTCTTTGATTCCCTGCGCAATTTCGGCGCGGAAAATGCCCCTTTGGCCCGCATGTACATCGTGGCCCACGAGTTTGGCCACCACATTCAAAACCTGGAGGGCACCCTCGGCTTGTCGGACTATAACAACCCCGGCGCCGATTCCAACGCCGTAAAGATCGAGCTGCAGGCTGACTGCTACGCCGGGCTGTGGGCCTCCTACGCCGACAAGGGTGACAACCCCTTGCTAGAGCCCATTACCAAAGAACAGGTCTCGGATGCTGTCGCCGCTGCCCAAGCGGTGGGCGATGACAATATTCAACGCCGTTCCGGCGGCCAGGTCCAGCCTGACTCCTGGACCCATGGCTCTTCTGAACAACGCGAGAAGGCATTCCTCGCTGGCTATAACTCCGGCAAGATGTCCCAGTGCGACACCTTGGAGCGCGGCGCTTACCGCGGCTAAAAACTACTTTTGGCCGCCGCCTATCCTCTAAGAGCCAAGACCGACTCTCCACCTCCGCTAGCCATACCGACTGTGCCGGGGCTAGCGGATTTTCTTATCCCTATCCCAGGGCGCTGCAAGCACTCCGCGCTTGGCGACGCCCTCCCTTTCCACCTTTCTCCACACTGGCACCTATCACCATTCACCGAGCTAGTGCATTCTTGGTCGCTTTCATGACCTTAAAACCCTGCGCTCCATTGTGAACGCAAAGAACTCCTTTCCCACGCCCGCTATTACAAATCAGAGCTCATCGCTCAGCCGCACGCAGCAGTGGTACAGCAGATTTCCACCCTCCGGGACATAGTGGTGTCCCCTCCCGAGACCCTTCGCGTCCTGCAGCCGCATCGATGGGTCGCCGCGGATTTCAGCGATAAGCACAAACTCGATGCCGCCGACAGTGCGGATAGAGCGAGGTATCAAGAGCCCAGCGATCGCGCCATCTTTCTGGCCCGCACGGTAAGTGTGCAGGAACCGATGGATTGCCCATCAGAAACCGATAGCCTGGGGAACCGCCCGTGCGCAGCCGTCATCACAGAACACGGCAAAGTAAATGAGACTCCGCTGTGGTTGGTTGCACCGGCGGACCTACCGGTACTAATGGATGCCCTAGAATGGGAATGATTCGCCAGCCGTTCACACTGCGTCTTTTACCCCTGGGCACCGCAGAGAAAGGTAACCATGCACTTCGGCATCTTCAGTATCGGGGATTTAACCACTGACCCCAACTCAGGAAAAACTCCCTCTGAGGCCGAGCGCATCCGCAACTTAACGGAGATTGCACTCAAGGCCGAGGAGGTAGGCCTTGATGTCTTTGCCACCGGCGAGCACCACAACCCGCCCTTCGTGCCGTCCTCACCTACCACGCACTTGGCCTATATCGCCGCGCAGACTAAGCGCTTGCAGCTCTCGACTGCAACGACTCTTATTACTACAAATGACCCGGTCAAGATCGCAGAGGACTATGCCTTCCTGCAGCACCTTGCACAAGGACGAGTAGACCTCATGCTGGGCCGCGGAAATACGGGCCCGGTCTATCCGTGGTTTGGCAAGGATATCCAGCAGGGCATTTCCTTGGCTATTGAAAATTATCACCTGCTGCGCAGGCTCTGGCGCGAGCCAGTTGTTAATTGGCAAGGAAAGTTCCGCACAGGCTTGGAAGGGTTTACCGCCACCCCGGCGCCGCTGGATGGAATTCCACCCTTTGTCTGGCACGGCTCAATTCGTTCGCCGCAAATTGCCGAGCAAGCTGCTTATTACGGCGATGGTTTCTTCCATAACAATATCTTTTGGAATAAGGAACACACTGCTCAGATGGTAGATCTCTACCGCCGTCGTTTTGCAAGCTACGGCCACGGCCAAGCGGACCAAGCGATTGTAGGCCTTGGTGGCCAGGTCTTTATCGGCGATACCGAGCAAGAGGCTAAAGATTTCTTCCGCCCCTACTTCGACAATGCCCCGGTCTATGGACACGGCCCCAGCCTCGAAGAATTCACGGCCCAGACCCCATTGACCGTTGGCACCGTGGAGCAAGTAATTGAAAAGACCCTCAGTTTTGCTGACTGGGCCGGGGACTACCAGCGTCAGCTTTTCCTCATCGATCATGCCGGGCTACCGCAAGAAGTAGTCCTCGAGCAGATAGAAATCCTTGGCACCCAAGTAGTCCCCGAGCTGCGACGACGCTTTGAACAACGCCGTCCCAGCCACGTTCCTTCTCACCCGCCGACGCACGCTAGCTTGCTCGCTGAGCCCAATTCTTCTCACCTGCAGGTCAGCCCTGGAAAGGAACACTAGTTATGCGCTCCCTACTCGTTATTTCAGCTGGCTTATCGCAACCGTCTTCCTCTCGCCGGCTGGCAGACATGCTTGCAGAGGCTACCCGCGCCAAAATCTCCGCGCGCGGTGAAGGGACCCAGATCGACGTCATTGAGATTCGCGATCTGGCTTTCGAACTAGCTACTGCCATGACAGATCGGACTGCGTCGACGCCGGAGTTGGCCCGGGCCCAAGAGTGCATTGCTCAGGCCGATGGACTTATTGCCGTCACCCCTGTATTTCAGGGAAGCTACTCAGGCCTCTTCAAGATGTTCTTTGATACCTTGAAGCCCCATGCACTAGACGATCTTCCCACCATTATCGCAGCTACAGCTGGTTCTTCGCGCCACTCCCTAATTTTGGATTACGCGCTTCGCCCACTGTTTAATCAACTCCACGCAAATATCGTGCCAACGGGAGTTTTTCAGGCTGCGGAAGACTTGGGCACTCCAGAAGGAGAACGCATTGTCACCCGCATTGAACGCTCTGCCATTCAGCTAGCTGACCAAATGGTTGCCCCCAGGGACAGGGTGTCTGGAATCGCTGGCGAGCTGGAGGGGTTGGGTGGCCGTTCTACTGTGCGGCTAGCCAAGGAGAACTTCATCCCCTTGGGAAAGCTCCTGAATGGATACGGCGACTAGGCCACAGGCCGCGGTCTGTACTTCGCATAGGCGGCGATTGATAGAAGGTGTGACTTTCGCTACGCTGGGCACAGAAAATTTGCCTCTCCCCTCGCTTCCGGCTTTGCCCCTTGATACGAGAAAAGCCCCTAGGAGCCAAACACATATCCACCCAGAAAGGTTCGGCACAGCTTAACTATGACAATTAGCGTCACGGACATCTTCTCCATCGGCATCGGCCCGTCCTCTTCGCACACCGTTGGGCCTATGCGCGCGGCTAAGCAATTCCTCGATTCCCTCGAGAAGCACCCGGCGAAGGTGTATACCGAGTTGCGTGGTTCTCTTTCCGCCACTGGCCGCGGGCATGCCTCTGACCGCGCGGTCATCCTCGGTCTCGCTGGCTGGGATCCACTGAGCGTGCCTATCGACGCCGAGCCGCACGCAGGTGGATTTATCCCCAGTGAAGGATCCATTTCTGGCCCCCGCGGCACGGTGGACTATGAGATCGTCTTTGATAACGAGCCACTTCCTCAACACCCCAATGGCATGATTTTTAGTGCTTGGGACGAAAGTGGCAACCTCATCGCAGAAAAAGAAGAGTACTTTTCTGTCGGCGGCGGCTTTATTCTCTCTCGCTCCGAGCTTGATGCAGAAGTCGCCGAAAGCAATGAGGTGCCCGCTGGCGTAGCCGCAGCGCAGGTTGATGACACCGTTCCTTATCATTTCACCACGGGCGAAGAATTGCTCAATCTGTGCGAGGCTCATGACAAGGCAATCTGGGAGATTGTGCTAGCCAACGAAGAAGCCTTGCACCGTGACGAGGGCGGCGCCGAATTCGTTTTGCGGCACCTTGATCTGGTCTGGGACATCATGCGGGAGTGTGTGACCGAAGGTATTTCCACCAAGGGCCTACTACCGGGAGGGTTGCGTGTGCCGCGTCGCGCCCCAAAGATGTACGCCCAGTTGCTGGAAAATCAGGATGACACCAGCTGCGGTTTCTCCGCCATGGAGTGGGTTAACCTCTATGCCCTCGCAGTCAATGAGCAAAACGCGGCCGGTGGCCGCGTCATTACCGCACCGACCAATGGTGCGTGCGGCATCATTCCAGCGGTACTGCATTACGCGCGCGATTTCCGCGCAGACTTCACCCGTTCTACCGCCCGGCGCTACCTATTGACCGCCGGTGCTATCGGCATGATCATCAAAGAAAATGCGTCCATCTCGGGAGCTGAGGTGGGCTGCCAAGGCGAGGTAGGTTCCGCCTCCGCTATGGCCGCTGCGGGTATGGCAGAGCTGCTCGGCGCTACTCCGGCGCAGGTAGAAAATGCCGCGGAGATCGCATTGGAGCATAACTTGGGCCTGACCTGCGACCCAGTTGGCGGATTGGTGCAGATTCCGTGCATCGAACGCAATGCGATCGGTGCGGTTAAATCCATCAATGCCGCACGCATGGCCAAGATGGGCGAAGGCACTCATCATGTGACCTTGGATAATGCAGTGCAAACTATGGCAGAGACCGGCCGCGATATGCTCTCCAAATACAAGGAAACCTCCCTGGGCGGATTGGCTAAGACCATGGGCTTTAGTGTGTCCCAGGTGGAGTGCTAAAACAGACTCCATGCGCGCAGATGCCCTTCACCGCCGCACAGCTATTATTGCCGCGGCGTGTCAGTTATTCCGATCCCACGGCGATAATGTCGCTTTGGATAAGGTAGCCGCACAGGCCGGGGTGAGTGTAGCCACCGTCTATCGCAACTTCCCTAACCGCGCGAGCCTTATCCGCGCTTGCGCAGAATATATGGGCGATGCCTTTGCGAGGTTCCAACAGCGTCTCATCGCTGACTTTGAGGATCCTAAGCATTCCGGCAATGATTATGTCCGCGCCTATGCCACCCATATCCTTACCATGGAGCTTAATACCCTTATCCCTGCCTTCATCCCCCAGGATTTGGATTCTCTGAGCCCCGAGCTAACCGCTCAGCGTGATCTCTTGGAGAGCAATGGGCGCAGGTTTATTGAGCTTGGGCAACAGCACGGCGAGATCGGACCCGGAGTCACCCACCTCGAATTCATTGTGGGACTCCTGAGTCTGGCGCGGCCCCGCGAGGTCGATGTTGAGGCCTACCAACCCGACCTGCAAGAAAAGATTATTGATCTTTACCTGGCGGGCATTAAAAGAGGGCACCGCGCCTAAGCGCGATGCCCACCAGCTACAGAAACTTAAGCCTCGCCGTGCATTTCGCGTGTAAGGACGGAAACTAGGTCAGAGACATTGACGTCGTGCTGCTCGTGCGCGGCTAGGTCCTTGAGCGCAACGGTGCCGTTTTCTAGCTCCTGCTCGCCCAGTACCAGAGCGAAGCGCGCACCTGCGCGGTCCGCACCCTTCATCGCGCCCTTGAGGCCACGGTCTCCAAAAGACATATCCGCGGAAATGCCGGCTTTGCGGAGATCATTGATAAGAGTGGTCATGGTGCGCTTTGCAGAGGCACCCAGCGCCACGCCAAAGACGTCCACGCGAGAATCTACGCCTTCTAGGGTGATGCCCTCGGCTTCAAGAGCCAGCAGGGCGCGGTCGACGCCCAAGCCATAGCCGATGCCGGATAGGTCTTGGCCTCCTAGCTGGGCCATCAGTCCGTCGTAGCGTCCACCGCCACCGATACCTGACTGCGCACCAAGGCCGTCGTGGACGAACTCGAAGCAGGTCTTAGTGTAGTAATCCAGTCCGCGCACCATGCGCGGATTAATCTCATAAGCTACGCCCATATCATCCAACATGCCGGTTACGGTCTCGAAATGCTCGCGGCATTCCGCATTAAGGTGGTCGAGCATCAAGGGGGCATCGACAAGCTGCTCTTGGACCTCCGGACGCTTATCATCCAGCACACGCAGAGGATTGATCTCAGCACGGTGGCGGGTCTCTTCATCCAAATCGAGCTTAAAGAGGAACTCCTGCAGCTTCTCCCGGTAAGCCGGGCGGCAATTGCGATCGCCTAAGCTGGTGAGCTCGAGGCGGAAGCCGCTGAGCCCCAGCGCGCGGAAGGAACGGTCTGCCAAAGCAATGACCTCGGCGTCTAGCGCGGGATCGTCGACACCAATTGCCTCCACGCCCACCTGCTGGAGCTGGCGGTAGCGGCCGGCTTGCGGGCGTTCGTAGCGGAAGAACGGACCAAAATAGTTAAGCTTCACGGGCAGTTGGCCACGGTCCAAGTTGTGCTCGATGACAGAACGCATCACGCCGGCGGTGCCCTCTGGGCGCAAAGTAACGGAGCGGTCACCGCGATCGGCGAAGGTGTACATCTCTTTAGATACCACGTCGGTGGACTCGCCTACGCCACGAGCAAAGAGTGCGGTGTCTTCAAAAATGGGCAGCTCAATGTGCTGGAAGCCGGAGAGATGTGCCTGCTCCACCATGGTCTGGCGCACCTTATAGAATGCGGCCGACTGCGGTGGGAAATAGTCTGGGACACCTTTAGGAGCGGACAGGGCCTGAAACTGCTTTTTATTACTCACGGGTATTACAGTACCTCCCTCAATGTAGCGAAGAAGGGATTGGTCGCCCTCTCCTTACGCATGGTTGTGGTGGGACCATGGCCGGGCAGAATGTCGAGGTTATCCGCCAAACTCCATACTGGTCCCGCGAGGGACTTCTGCATGGCTTTGGGATCCGAGTGAGGTAGGTCGGTGCGACCAATGGCACCGGCAAAGAGCACATCACCAGTTAAGGCAAAGTCCTCAGCGACGATCATGGTGCATCCCGGAGAATGCCCGGGTGCGTGCTTCAAGCTGAAGGTGTGGCCGAGGAGTTCTAGGGTTGCTCCGTCTTGTAGCTCGCGCACGTCGTTGATGGGGGTCATATGGGCGGCGTCGAAAAGCTCCTGTGCCTGGGGCGAAACACCTTCGCCGCTGGCGAGCATAAACTTGTCAGCGGGGTGGATATAAACAGGGATATCGAGCTTTTCGGCAAGGGATCCGGCGTCGCGGGTGTGGTCAATGTGGCCGTGGGTAAGCACGATAGCCTCATAGTCCAAGTCATGCTCTAGGACTTTTTCCATCGCATCCATGCCGGGATCGACGATAAAGGCGCGACGGCCCTCCGCAATCACATAGGTATTGGTCTGAAAGGGACCGGCAGTAAAACCGAAAATTTCCATACCCACCACCCTAGCTGCCCAGATAATAAAGAGCCGTCCGGCCCCGTCTTCGTAGATGAACCTCGACCAGCAACGCCGTGAGGCCTAGCTCAAAACATCCCACACCTTCTCGTAGTCAAGCTGGGTGACAACACCTGGAACCATTTGTGTGTGCATCACCCGGTGATTTTCATCGGCCACGACCACGGAGCGGGCAAGGAGGCCTTCCAATACGGAATCGCGTACGGTCACGCCGAACTTCTCTCCAAAATCCGATCGAAATGCGGAGGCGGCGATGACATCAGCAATGCCTTCCGCAGCGCAAAAACGCTTGAGGGTAAAAGGCAAGTCACGAGAAACGCAAAGAAGCTTAGTGTTATCTAGCTGCGCAACCTGCTCATGGAAACGGCGCAGTTGCTCCTGGCAGGAAGGGGTTTCGATAGAGGGAAAGATGGAGATAATAAGGCGCGTGCCCGCGAAAGTCTCATTGTTAATCTGACTCAGGTCCGTACCGATGAGTTCGAATTCGGGCAGCGGGTCTCCCACTGCGGGAAGTTCACCAACGGTGGGTGTTGGCGGGTCGATAAAATCTGGTTCAACCATAGAAACCAGAGTACTTATGACTTGGCTCAATAGCCATTGACTAGCCCGATTTACGTGCCCACGCTTTCTTCGAAGTATGGAACCGCTAAACTCGGTCAGGTTGAATCATGCCACCGAAAATCGCTAGAAAGGTTGACTCCCGGTGCCAAATAATAAAAAGCGCGGCGAAGAGGCGCTGAGCAAGCTCGAGCGCGAGCTAAAATCCCGCGAACGCAAGCAAAAGACACGCCCGCTGGGCGTTGTCTTCGCGTCCCTCGTAGTAATCCTCGCCCTGGTAGGCGGTATTTACTACTTGTCGACCCGCGAAGGCGACGATGAGAAGGTACAGGCTGAGGAGTCCTCCGCAGCTGAGACCTCGCAGCAAACCCCACAGGCACAGCCCGTTGCAGATAAGCGTGCAAAGGCTCTGCCGGATACCGTGACCTGTAAGTACGAGGACACCGGTCAAGATTCCAATGGTGCGACTAAGCCGAATGGAAAGGATATTTCCACCAAGGGCACCGTTACCGTTTCCTTTGAGACTTCTCAGGGCACCATTGAGATGGAGATGGATCGTGCCAAGGCGCCGTGTGCCACCAACGCAATTTCTGAGTTGGCAAAGTCTGGCTACTACGACAACACCGTTTGCCACCGTATGACCTCGGGTGGTCTCAACGTCTTGCAGTGTGGCGATCCGACCGGTTCCGGTTCCGGCGGCCCTGGCTTCAGCTTCGCTGATGAGTACCCCACCGACGAGGTGGATGAGAAGGATGCCCAGAACCCCGTTATCTACCCGCGCGGCTCCGTCGCCATGGCAAATAGCGGTCCAGACACCAATGGTTCTCAGTTCTTCCTCAACTATGACGATTCTGAGTTGACCCCGAACTACACCTACTTCGCCACCATTACCGATGAAGGTATGAAGACGATGGACAAGATTGCCAAGAACGGTGTCGAAGGCGGCCAGCCAGACGGCAAGCCAGCAAAGGAAGTCAAGATCAAGAAGGCAACCGTCAAGGCCTAGGCGCTTTAAAAGCCCTGCTTGGCGACGCCTCCCCCTGCCACCACCGCACACCCCCTAACGGGGGCAAGGGTTAAGCCCCGCACATTCGTCACTTTCACAACGTACGGACGCGCCGGGGCTTTTACTTTCCTTAATTTAACCTGAGCCTGAATATGAGCCCTTAGCTGCAGAAACACTAAGCCTCTAAAATTCCCCTAGTTCAC
The DNA here is from genome assembly GCF_037908445.1 of Corynebacterium sp. KPL2825. Lineage (NCBI taxonomy): Bacteria > Bacillati > Actinomycetota > Actinomycetes > Mycobacteriales > Corynebacteriaceae > Corynebacterium > Corynebacterium sp. KPL2825. The sequence goes on from NZ_JBBMGI010000003.1 coordinate 195,010, forward strand.
ACTAGCCACAAGAGTAAACTTGCAGCACACAGCAGACTTTCAGATATTTCAGCGAGTAAACAGAGACCTGCCAATACTGTTGCGGAAGCCTGTCAGCCTGTCTAGTATTTGAAACGTCTTTGAACGCACCAAGCTTGTTAGGAATCAAAAATGAAGCTTTTCTCCCGCAAGGCACTCGTTGCCGGCGCAACCGCTCTGTCCATGACCTTCGCTGGCACCACCGTTGCTACCGCTGCCGAGACCACTCCAGCGTCCTCCACCGAGAACAAGGAGTCCGCCGCTGCGACCACCACCAATGGCGCTGAGCCGACCGAGGAGGGTTCCTCCATCAAGGATATGGATCCTAAGGAAATCAAGGCTTGGATCGGCGTTGTTACCTCCGTCATCGGCGCTCTGGGCACCCTGTTCGCCTTCGCAAACAAGTACCTCGACCTGCCTTTCGGCAACAAGTAAGGTCACCGCTTCATAGCGATTCTTAAGCCGCTGCATTCCAAATGGGAATGCAGCGGCTTTTTTGTAGGCTTTTGAGCAATCGGAAGAACTGCTCGACGCTAGTGCTTTCGAGTCTTAGGAATGCTTCTAGGACTCTTTGGCGTCTTCAATGTACTCGGACCCTACGAGGTCTTTGAAAAGCTCTGGATCGATTGTTTGACCGACCCTGATGACAGAGATATGACCCGTGGGCTCCAGGATCATAATCTGTACGTCCTGCATACGGCTAATGCCTGCCTTGCGGGCAGCAGAATAGATATCTGACTTAGTAATATGTGCCAGGTTCAAGTTATCCTCAACCATTTTCCCGCGAAATACTAGGAGAACTGGGCGCCGGTCAAGAAAGCGAGTCCACTTCACCACTTTGCGGATAGTACCGAACGCGGCCTCTAGAGCCATCAGAGTAGTCAAACCGATTACGCCGGCGGCCAGGGTCGGTGGATTACCCACAATGACACGGCCTGCAACCGCGCCGAACATAATGATGATGATGGCATCTGAGGCCGTCATGGAAGTAAGGACCCGGGAGCCAAATATCTTCACTAGGACCATGAAGGATAGATAAATGCCCAAAGTGGCCAATACGACAACGGGGATACGGTGCCATTCAATGCCTAGTTGATAGGTAATTTCGCGCAGGAAGAGGTCTAGAGTATCCACGGTTGATTAGGTTACCTGGCTGCTGCACGGCATACAGAAAAGGCGGAGCGATACTCCCCCGTTCAGGAAGAACCGCTCCGCCTAGCGCCGTGATGGCTTAGAGGTGGAATTGCTTGCGCAGGTCCTCAATCATCTTGCGCGCTGGGGCAGGAAGAATCTGCGGGTTCATACCCACAACCGCAACACCAGCTACCAGCGCCGCAACAATGGCAAATACTGCGCTGCCCATGGAAGAACCGTTAGAGGACAAGGAGGAACCCTTCGGCTCGGGCTTAGCACCCGGCTCCTGGGAGCCCTCGCCGCTTACCTCGATAGGCAGAGTTGCCTTTGTGCCGGCGTCAGTGGTGATTTCGAGGTTTTGCTTGCCGCTGAGGTTTTCTGGAACGGTGAGCTTTACCGTTGCACGTCCGCGCTCGCCAAATTGCGCATCGCCTTCCTGGGCAGCGTTGTCGATGTCGACGGTCTGCTCAGCGTCACCCAACTTCACGGTTGCCTTCTTGGCAATCGGCTCACCCTCGGTGGAGTAATTAAGGCTAGACAGATTGACGGTAATTTCCTTACCCGGCTTCACCTCACCTTCAACGTGGGCACCGATTTGACCTTGTCCGGTGCGGACCTCAGATTCACCCGACTTGATGTAGTCAATCATGGCCTGAGTGTCCATGTAGCCCACATCGTTTTTGTCCTTGATGGAACCAGCGTTGAAATAGCCATCGCCGCCGGCTTCTTCGTCACTAGAAGCAAGGAAGGACGACAACGCGATGGAATAATCCTTCTTCGGGTCAATCTGTTCGCCGTTGATGGTCACGGACTTTACCCGCTCACCCTTATTGGCCTTCTGGTCGTAGACCACCTGCACATTATTGGAAAGCCCCATGGCCAAGCGCGGACGGCTGCCTTCCTGCCACTGGTTTTCCAAAGCATTGATGAACTCCTCGCCGGAAATCTTTGCGGTAATCACGGAGTTACCAAACGGCTGCACCTCAAAGATGTCCTTGTAGGTAACGTCGCCACCCTTCAGGTCAGCACGCACACCACCGGCGTTCATGACACCGATCTCGATATCCTTACCTACCTGCTTGCTCATGGCATAGCGTTGGCCATCTGCGATGAAGTTATTGAGGGTGGATTCTACGCCACGGTTGGAGCCTGCCTCTGCGCCTTTGTCAGAGCCACGGAACAGGTCCTGCTTGACGTTTCCTGCAGTCTTGGAGCCTTCTACCTCGGCTTCCTTTTGTGCCTTTTCCACCACAGCTGCAATGCCAGCGTCCGGCTCGACAGCGGTAGCGTCGGTAGCATCGTACTGGCTGAGTTTGATGTCGGTTACCTTCTTGGCGGACTTGTCAAAGGTAATGTCGACGTCGTTAAGCAACTTGCCATACTCATGCCCCTGCGCCCATTGCAACGGGAGTGCACCTTCGCGCGGGACTTCGCCCTTGGTGCGCTGGTGAGTATCGCCGCCGAAAAGCACGTCTACGTCTTTACTGAAGCCCTCGGCATATTCTTGGGCATCCTCGTGGAAAAGGGCGACAACAACGTCCGCTTCGCCGGACTCCTTTAGCCGGGCGGCCTCTTCATTGGTTGCCTTTACTGGATCCGTGAAGGTAACGCCCGGGATCTTGGCCGCAGATACCTTGTACTTGGTATTTTCCGTCACGGTTCCGACATAGCCCACCTTGACGCCGTCCACGTCTTCAACGTGAGAAGGCTTAAGCAAGGGCTTGCCGTCTTTCAGCACGTTGGCACCCAAGATGGGATACGTGGAGTTCGGCTGAATGCGCTCGGTTAGATCCTCGGTGCCCTTATCAAACTCGTGGTTGCCCACTGCGGATACCTTCATGCCCATCTGATTGAGAGCCTCAAGGGTGTACTTGTCATCAGAAATTGCAGATACAAAGGCAGAGCCGCCTACGTTATCGCCCGAAGAAGTCAGGTTGAATTCCTGACCTTCATTCACCTGCTTGATTAGGGACTGCAAACGAGCCACGCCAATTTCATCGCCGGCCTTTGCTGGGTCGCCGATCTTGTCCTCCAAGTGACCGTGAATATCGGTGATATTGGTGACAGAGATGGTGGTCTTGTTTTCTTGTGCGACCGCCTGCGCGCCGGAGAGAGCTACAGCGGATACGGTAGTGGCGGCCACAAGTTGGCCGATGCGGCGAAACTGCATTGAAATACTCCTAGATTGTAGAAAGCAACAGGATAATTTATATCGCTTTACTAACAACTTGGCAGGAGAAACTAAGCTCGCTTGCTGGGGATTTACCTGGCAGAAGCCGAAAATTCATACACTGGTAACCAGCCCGAAGCCTTCGCGTTGCTTGCCCCGCCCCTCCTTGAGGGTAAGGAGAAAGCGCGCTAAGCAGTTACTCGGTAAACGTCGAAGACGCCTTCCGTATTGCGCAAGGTCGTCATTAACGTGCCCAGCTGCTTGGTGTCTGACACCGAGAACGTAAACCTAACCGTCGCAATGTGGTCATCTCCCCGGTTGGAGTTCATAGTCAAAACGTTGATGTTCTCATCACTCATAACGCGGGTGAGCTCTGAAAGAAGGCCTTGCCGGTCAAGGGCTTCCAATTGCAACGTCGCAGAGAAAGCACCGGTAGCGGAGGTCCCAGAAGACCAGGCCACCTCTAGCATGCGCTCGGGTTCTGCTTTGAGCTTTTCCGCGTTGGTGCAGTCGGCTCGGTGCACTGATACTCCGCCGCCTCGGGTTACGAAACCAAAGATGGTATCGCCTGGTACAGGCTGGCAGCATTTGGCGAGCTTGGCCATTACATCAGGGCTGCCCTCCACCAAGATGCCGGTGCCCGATGCGGAGTCCTCGGTGTGCTGGGCACGGGAATTTTCAATCTCAGACAGCGGCGTGCGCGAGGCCAAAGTGTCAATTGCATCGTCCTGGTCCCCAAACATGGCAACCAATTGATTGGCAACATGTTGCGCAGATACTTGGCCCGCGCCGATGGCGGTATACAGCGAATCGACATCAGCGTGGTGCAGCTGCTCCGCCACCTGCTTCATAGATCTGGCGGTAAACAGGCGGTGCATCGGCAGGCCGCCTCGCTGGACCTCAGTGGCTAGGGCATCTCGCCCTGCCTCCAAATGTTCTTCGCGGCGCTCTTTGGCAAACCACTGCCGTACCTTGGTCTTAGCGCGTGCAGATACCAGAAAGTCCTGCCAATCACGGGACGGGCCTGCGTTAGGGTCTTTAGAAGTAAAGATCTCAACCTTGTCACCGGATTTTAGCTTCGATTCCAGTGCTACCAGCTTGCCATTGACCTTGGCACCGATACACCTATGCCCCACTTCGGTATGTACTGCATAGGCAAAGTCCACCGGAGTAGAACCTGCGGGCAGATTTACTACGTCACCCTTAGGGGTAAAGGCAAAGATTTGCTTAGCGGTAAGGTCATAGCGCAAGGAGTCTAGGAACTCATTAGGGTCAGCTGCTTCCTTCTGCCAGTCCAGAAGTTGGCGCATCCACGCCATCTGGTCCACTTCTTCTTGGTGGCCCGAGTTTTTGCCCTTGGTTTCCTTGTAGCGCCAGTGAGCGGCCACGCCGAATTCGGCATTGTAGTGCATCTCGTGGGTGCGTACCTGGACCTCCAGCGTGGCACCACCATCGCCTAGCACTGTGGTGTGCAGCGATTGATAGACACCAAATCGCGGCGAAGAAATATAGTCCTTAAAGCGCCCGGGCAGAGCTTGGTAGATCGAGTGAACCACGCCAATTGCGGCATAACAGCTATTGACATCCTCTACTAGGATGCGGATACCCACTAGGTCAAAAATCTCTGCAAAGTCGCGGCCACGTACGATCATCTTTTGGTAGATGGACCAGTAGTGCTTTGGCCGGCCCATAACCTCAGCTTCAATGCCGTTTTCCTTCAATGCCGCACTAACTTGGCTAATGATCTCTTTGAGCGCGCGGTCACGCGAGGGGGCGCGGTCTGCCACCATGCGCACAATCTCGTCGTACTTTTTGGGGTACAGGATGGCAAAGGATAGGTCCTCCAGCTCCCACTTCACACTGGCCATGCCTAAGCGGTGAGCTAATGGAGCGATAACCTCGAGGGTTTGGCGCGCCTTTTTGGCCTGCTTTTCGGGCGGGAGGAACCGCATCGTACGCATATTGTGCAGGCGGTCGCTTACCTTAATGACCAAGACGCGCGGGTCAGTGGCCATGGCTACGATCATCTTGCGGATGGTTTCCGCCTCTGCGGCCGAGCCCAGCGCCACCTTATCCAACTTCGTCACACCGTCAACCAGCCGGGCCACCTCGGGGCCGAAATCCCTGGTGAGGTCGTCTAAGGAGTAGTCCGTATCCTCCACCGTATCGTGCAAGAGCGCTGCCACGATGGTGGTGGTGTCCATACCAATTTCCGCAGCGATCGTAGCAACGGCAAGTGGGTGGGTGATATAAGGTTCTCCAGATTTGCGGAAAACCCCTTCATGCAGACGCTCGGCGGTGTTATAAGCACGATTGAGCAGGTCTGAGTCGGCCTTAGGGTGAAACTTGCGGTGGATGGACATCAGCGGGTCCAGCACCGGATTCACCCTGACTCGGCCGCCTGTGAGCGAACGGGCAAGGCGAGCCGACATGCTACGCATACCGCCGCCGGTCTGGCGCTTTACGGGTTTATCCATGGCCATTTCTACCGCCCTTCACAGTGCCACGGGCCATATTGGCCTCATATTCGTCTAGATCGTGGGATCTAGCTTAGACACTTCATCTTAGTCTGTGGCATTTAGCACAATGAGCGGCGGGCCGGATAAACGCTCACGCCCATTGAGGCCTTTGACTTCCAGCACAACGACGTTGCCGGCAACCTCGGCACCCGCGGACTCGAGCAGAAGTTTCGCACCATGGAGGGTGCCACCGGTGGCTAGGACGTCGTCGACAAGCACTACGCGCTTGCCCTTGATGTCGACGCCGCTGGCCGGAATCTCCAGCGCCGCCGAGCCGTATTCCAGCTCGTATTCCTCGGTGTATACCGGAGGAGGAAGCTTGCCCTTCTTGCGGATGGCTAGGATACCCAGGCCCATCTTGTAGGCCACGGCCGAGCCGAGGAGGAAGCCACGGGCATCTAGGCCACCGATCATTTCCGCGCCCAGTTCCTCGCAGGCGGCCGCTAAGCCGTCTACGACGGTGCGAAAAGCCTCTGGGTCTGCCAAAACTGGGGTGAGATCTTCGAAGAGGATACCCTCCTCTGGGAAGTCTTGAACGAGGCGAACCTTATCCTTGAGAGCCTGTGCTGCTGATTCGTAGTGCGAACTCATAATCTTCCTTGAGAAATAATTGCGAGAGGTCGTTAACGGCCGCTGTTGCGGGTCCTACTTCTTTTCGGTTGGAGCGGTGCTACGCCAGCGATCCATATTCCAACCGATGCCCGAGACGCCAGTGTACGGCAGGACACCTTCCACGTCGCGGCGGACGAGGAAGACACGCGGCTGCGCGGAGAGCGGAATGGACGGAATATCCTTCCACAAAGCTTCTTCTGTCTTCTTAAGCTCCGCAGAGTTTTTCATACTAGCTTCGACCGCGGAGTACTCCGTCTGAGGATCTACCGGTCCAAGGAAAGCGTCGACGGTAGGTGCCCAGGTTTCTGGATCCATTTCCAGGTAGTGCTGAGACATAAACTCCGCAGACGCATCCTCGATGGTGATTCCGGCCGGCTCACAGGATGCACGGAGCTGTTCCACCATAGCTGCGTAACGCTTATCCGGTCCTAAGTAGCCGACCTTGATGGTCGTTCCATTCAGATTCCCCGCCTGCGCCAGATCGGTACCCTGGTGCTCCTTACCCACTTTGTCGAGGCCGCCGGCAACCGGGTTGGTGACGGAAACGGTGCGCACATAAGCCGGTGGCACCTCTACGCCAGAGGCCGCGGAGCTTGCCTGAGCCACCGCCTGCTGATCGACGCACGCAGCGAAGCTCTCGCGCGCCCACGGCTCGGCGAATACCCCAGCCTCAGACAGCGTCAGCGTATCCGTTAGCTCGCCTACCATTGGGGTAGCTTCATAGGAGTCCTCCCCTGACTCACTTTGATTCCGGTCAAGCCAGTCAGGGGTTGCATTGGCGGCGTCGACCACGCGCAGTGCCCCCTTATCTACCAGCTTGTGCGCGTCAGCATCCGCTGGCCACACCACAACGTGGTCCTCGGCTGGCGCATCCCCAAAGTATTTTTCGTTCGCTTTGAGGATAACCTCGCCCTCATCGCCTATCTTGTCGATGACATAGGGGCCAAAAGACACTTGCAGTTTTGGATCGAGTTGATCCTTTGCCACGGAAAAGCCATACCGCCATGCCTGAGCAACTGGATCTAGCGCCTGCATATCTTCGGCTGCCAGCGCCGCATTAAGCTCCTCAAGGCTCAACCCAGCCTTTTCTGCCAGCGCATGGGCGGGCATGACCGTTCCGGCGCCAAACATATGGCGCCAGCGCTGCCCCTGATCCTTATTAAAGGTCAACGTAAACGATTTGCTGTGGGGTTCGCAGCTGAAATTCGCAATGTCATTCATCAGCGGCATATGGGAGGCGAATTCAGCCGGATGGGTGCCGGCAACGTAAGTCAAATAGTAATCATCACAGGTCACGGGAGTGCCATCGGAAAAGACGGCATCCTCGGCCAAGGTCAGCTGGACGCTGCGCTGGTCGCTGCCCTCAGCGGGCGGGAGCTCTTCCGTTTCTACTAGGTCTGCATTGGGGATCAATTCGCCCGCGGGACCAGGTACGAAAAGGCCAGGATATAGGCGCGTGGACAACAGTCCGGCGGAGCTGGCAGAACCAAAGGAGGTGCCTGCGTTGGTAGTGGCCAGACGGGAATTTACCTGGTACCCAAAGTATCCATAGGATTCTGGTTCCTGGGGCGCAGCCGAAGACTCATCCTCGCCACCCTGCCCGCTGCAGGCAGATGCAGCCAGGGCGAGTGCGGATACGCATGAAGCAAGGGCCCGCCTCCCCCTATGACGTCCTCCAGAACTGCTCTTTTCCTTAAGCATGGTTATGTGCCCTCACTTCAGCTAGCGATCCGCCTGAATTTTACTACCGGAAGTTACCTGCCTGGCCGCCACGTTGCGCCAGGGTGTCCGGTGGACTCCGCCGATTCGGCCTCATTGCCAGCCGGGGTGGACTGAGCACTTACTGGCGAAACCACGGTGCGCCCCGCTGCGGGTGCGTCATCTTCTGCAGCACCCTTCTCATCCTTACCAGCACGGTAGTCCGCTACTCGCTTATTGTGGCGCTTAGTCTTCTTGGACATATTGGCGAAGGTGACAACCAATGGCGTAGCGAAGAAGATGGAGGAGAAAATACCCTCAACCACACCGATGAGCTGGATGAGTGCCAAATCGCGCAGGGTACCAATGCCCATGAGCCACACGGCCACCACGAAGAGCGCGATAATCGGCAGCGCAGAAATCACCGAGGTAGAAATCGAGCGCATGACCGTCTGGTTAATCGCCAGGTTCGTCAGCTCAGCAAAGGTCTTCTTGCGCTGTCCCTCCAGGCCTTCCGTGTTCTCGTTGATCTTGTCAAAGACGATGACCGAGTCATACATGGAGAAGGTCAGGACGGTAAGCAGACCGATAATGACAGCAGGGGAAACCTGGAATCCGAAGAGCGCATAAATGCCGGCAATAATCACGCCGTCTGCAATCAGGGCGATGATAGCGGCAAAAGCCATGTTCTTCTGCAAGCGAATGGCCACATAAACGGTGGCAGCTACCAAGAAGACCAGCATGGCGATAAGCATGCGCTGGGTAATGGCAGAACCCCAAGACTCAGATACCGTGGACGAACCGATGGCATCCGGGGTGGCCTTACCTTCTTCATCCTTCGGCTTAAAGTCCTCGTAGATAGCGGTACGAGCCGCATTCACCTCTTCTTGGCTGAGGCGTTCGGAGACAATCTCCAAGGTCTCGGAGTTGCCGGAGCCTACGATATGTACCTGCTCGGGTTCTACGCCGGTGGAATCTTCAAAGACGCGTCCTACTTCTTCTTCCTTAAGGTCCCCTGCCGGCATGGACAGCGTAGTGCCGCCTTCGAAGTCAATCGAGAGGCTGAAGCCGCGAATTAGGATTGCGGCCACGGCCGCCACGATCAGCGCGGCGGTGATGCCGTACCACAGCTTGGTGCGGCCAATGAAGTCATAACCGCGCTCATCCTCGTAGAGGCGGTCCATTCGGGAAATCTTGTGCTTAGTCGAAACAGCCATGCTTATTTCTCCTCATCTTCCGCAGCATCAACGGGACGTGCGGTTCCTGCGGCAGTATGTGCTGCCGTTTCTGTGGTGGCTGCCTCCTTGGTTGCGGAGGTTTTAGTGGAGCCTGCTTTGCGATGCCCCGAGCCGAAATAGCCGCGTTCACGACGCTCTTCCACCAAGGCGTAGATACCGCCAAGGCCGTTCATCGAAGGCTTGGCTGCAGCTGGACGGCGGCCCACCAATTGCATCAGTGGTGCCATGACCAAGAAGGATACGACAAGGTCGAAGACCGTGGTCAGGCCCATGGTAAAGGCGAAGCCCTTAACCTCACCGATGGCCAGGAAGTAGACCACTACGGAGCCGATGAGGGTCACCGCGTTACCGGTCACGATGGTGGCGCGAGCACGCTCCCACGCCTTTTGCGTAGCGGAGCGGAAAGTGCGTCCCTCTAGCAGCTCATCCTTGATGCGCTCGTAGTAGACCACGAAGGAGTCGGCCGTTGCACCCACACCGATGACCAGACCGGCAATACCGGAGAGATCCAGTGAGTAGCCGATCCAACGACCCAGCAGCACCAAGGCACCATAGGTCAACAGGCCAGAAGCAATGAGGAAGGCGAGGGAGACGCCGGCCAGTGCGCGGAAGTAGTACAGCGAATAAGCCATCACGAGTACCAAGCCGACTAGGCCCGCGATAAGGCCGGCCTGCAGGGCAGCCTTACCCAGTGTCGGCGGAATGGACTCAATGGTACCGCCCGGCTCGCCATTTTCACCGGCGAAGGACAGCGGCAGTGCGCCATACTTCAAGTTATTGGCCAGGTTCTGTGCTTCCTCTTGGCTGAAATCACCAGTAATAGAGGTTGCGGAGCCAACTGGAGTTGCGCCCTGGATGACCGGTGCAGAGATAACTGCGGAGTCAAGGGTAATGGCGACTTGGTCGTTGAGGTGTTCCTTGGTGAGGTCCGCCCACGTCTGGGAACCATTTGGTCCATCTCCGGTCTTGAAAGAGAAGTTGATCTCCATTTGGCCGGTTTTGTTGTTCATACCGCCTTCGATAGGACCATTGGTATTGATCTCATTGCCGGTTAGGCGGGTGCCATTTTCATCCTTGATGCCGTTAAGAAGTGGCGCGGGCTCGAGGACGTACGGGTTGCCCTTGGAATAATCACAGGTAACAAATGGCTTAGCCGGATCGTCCGCGCCAGCCAGCGGATCGGTATCGCCCTGACAGGTCATCAGCATCGAAGCTGCGGCTTGGGTCGTCGGATCCTCGGACTGGCGGTCCTTGAGCAACATCTCCGTGATTTCATCACGGCGCTTCGACTGCTCAATGGAGTTGCTTGGCCCATCTAGGGGCTTAGCGCTGACCTTTGGAGCCTTCTTCTCCTTTGGCTTCTGTCCGGTCATCTGCGCTTCCTGCGCAGAGATGGCCTTGACGCCTTGATCCATCTGCTTGTTCGCTTCGTCTGCGCTCAGCACGCCATACTTTACCCAGCGGTTGGCCATGTCTTCTAGTTCCTTATTGAGCTTGCCCATATCCGGCATGGATGGCTTAGCCACTGGGCGGAAGAAGAGCTGCGAGGTCTTACCTACGGCCTGTGCTTGGGAAGCGTCCTCTCCTGGCACGGTAATAACCAGGGTATTGCCGTTAATGACAACCTCAGAGCCAGAAACGCCCATACCATTGACACGCTGTTCCAAGATGGTGCGTGCTTGTTTGAGCTGGTCCTGAGTGGGTTCCTCGCCTTGCGGAGCAAGCGTTACGCGAGTACCGCCCTGCAGATCAATGCCGAGCTTCGGCGTGCTTTGACGGCTACCAGTAAGAAAGATAAGCGCATAGATAACAACCACAATGAGGACGAATAACGCGATAGCGCGCTTCGGCCATTGGCGTTGGCTATTTTTCATAGCGCGACGGGGTGATGCGGACAACGATAATCTCCTGTGCTGCTTATAACAGGGTGTTTAGACAATAAATACGGCCCGACCGAATGGCGCAGGCACGTCAACAACGCACAATCGTACGTCATGAGACGGAATTTTCCTTAACGAGGGCCTGATAAGACCCAAAGTGTGATGGGGTCTACGCTCCACAAAGTTCCCACCACCTAGCAAACGCTAAGATAGTTCTCAGGAAAGGCGGGGTTAGTTCTTCCCCTCGCCGTCGAACGGAGGGATATTCTCATCAGGCAGGTTATCTTTCGTATCGCCTTGTGCTTCCTCAGCAGCCGCAGGGCGCTCGAGCTCATTGGCCTCCTGCTCGGTGCGAATCACGGCCATCTTGTCAAAAGTAACCACCACTCCTGGGGCAATTTCTAGATCCACATCCTTGTCACTGGTGTTACGCACCACGCCGTGCACACCGCCCGCGGTAACGATGGAATCGCCCGGCTTGAGGGAATTTTGTAGGGCCTGCATATCATTTTGGCGCTGGCGCTGCTTTCGCATAGCCATGAAAGAGGGAATGACGAACAGGATGCCAATAATGATGAGAATGATGATTTCCATAGCTTCCTAGTGTGCCAGACGGAAGTGGACACAAAAACCAGAATGCTTAACCAAGTAGGCTGGCGCCTGGAATTAAAACAGGCCGGCTGCCCCCTCAGGAGGAGTAAGCCCCAAGTGACGCCACGCGGCGGCGGTAGCTACGCGGCCGCGTCCTGTTCGCGCAATCATCCCGGCACGCACCAGGTAGGGCTCACACACCTCCTCCACCGTCGAGGGTTCCTCGCCCACCGCAATGGCAAGGGTGCTCACGCCGACTGGTCCGCCGCCGTGCCCCTTAATTAAGGCATCGAGTACCGCCCGGTCCAAGCGATCGAGGCCCATTTCATCCACGTCGAAGACCTCGAGCGCCCCCTGGGCCGCGCTAAGATCAATCAGACCCGAGCCGTTGACCTCGGCATAGTCGCGAACGCGGCGCAACAGACGGTTAGCAATACGCGGGGTGCCACGCGAACGAGAACCAATTTCTACCGCTGCATCATGGTCAATATGTACGTCTAAGATGTGCGCCGCACGCTTAATCACCTGAGTTAAGTCAGCCGTGTCGTAGTACTCCATTTGCGCAGTAAAGCCGAATCGATCACGCAGGGGGCCAGTAAGCATGCCGGCGCGTGTTGTAGCCCCTACCAGGGTAAAAGGCGGGATTTCCAGCGGAATGGAGGTAGCACCAGGCCCCTTGCCTACGATGACGTCAATACGGAAATCTTCCATCGCCATATACAGCATTTCTTCCGCCGGACGAGCAATACGGTGGATCTCATCGATGAAAAGCACGTCACCCTCCATCAGATTAGAAAGCATGGCGGCCAAATCGCCGGCGCGCTCTAAGGCAGGCCCCGAAGTCATACGCAGTGAGGTCCCCAACTCCTGGGAGATAATCATCGCCATGGTGGTCTTACCCAGACCAGGCGGGCCAGAGAGCAGAACGTGGTCCGGCGTAACTCCGCGATTCTTAGCGCCTTTGAGCACCAAGGAAAGCTGCTCGCGCACCTTGGGCTGGCCTATAAACTCATCTAGCGACTTCGGGCGCAATGACCGCTCAATATCATGTTCCTCGGAGTGTGCGGTCGCTTCGACGTCGCTATTGCGCTGCGAGGAATGCGCCGCGTCGACGCCGTCGGGGAGGTTAAATTCGGTGCGCTCAATATCGGACATGATTGTTCAGCCTTCCTACCTGCCGTTACTTTTTCTTGCCCAGCTGCGCTAGAGCCGCACGCAAGAGGGAAGACGTATCGGCATCAGGGTTCTCCGCGTATGCCGCTTCCACCACAGGCCGCGCTCCCTTATCAGTAAACCCAAGACCAATGAGCGCTTCCGTCACGCTTTCTACCACGGCCCCGCCGGCTGGCGCGACGGCGGTATCGCTGGCACCTGCAGTAGAGGGCTCGCTTGGCGCAAAGGCAGCCACCTTATCTTTCAGCTCCAATGCTAAGCGCTGAGCCATACGCTTGCCGACGCCCGGGATAGATTGCAGCGCCTTCACGTCTTCCGCACCAATTACAGCTGCGAGCTCCCCTGCGCCCATGACCGAAAGCGCCGCCAAAGCAAGCTTTGGTCCGAGCCCCGACACGGATTGCAGAACTTGGAACATCTCGCGGTCCTCATCAGCGCTAAAGCCATAAAGAGTCAGGGAGTCTTCCTTGACCACCAAGTTGGTGAGAACCGTAGCTGGTTCCCCGCGGCGCAAAGTGCCCAGCGTTTTTGGGGCGGCCAAGAACTTGTATCCCACACCTGCACAATCGATGACCCCATGGTCGAGCCCAATATGGATTACCTCTCCACGCAGTGCAGCAATCATTGGCTTCCTATCCTTTTCTCTCAGTAAATTTCTCTACCGCTTCTTAGCTTGTCCGCGCACGCCACTTGTCTTGGCTCCAAGCCCAAGACCATTCTGGTCCATCCGCGCAATGGCAGGGGCGCGCCAGCAATGACACACCGCCAAGGCGAGTGCATCGGCGGCGTCGGCAGGCTTGGGCGGCTCCGTCAACCCCAGAATACGGGTGATCATAGTGGTCATCTGCTTTTTATCGGCGCGTCCATTTCCAGAGATTGCCTTTTTCACCTCGGATGGGGTGTACATATACACCGGAATATCGCGCTCAGCTGCAGCCAGCACCAACACCCCTACCACGTGGGCAGTTTGCATGACCGTGGAGACCTGGCCGCGTTCGAAGACTCGCTCGATCGCTACCACATCCGGCGTATAGTCATCCATCCATTCTTTCGCTGCCACTGAAAGACGCAGGAGGCGCTCCGTTAAGTCTTTATCGCTAGGGGTACGAACCACGCCTACAGAAACCGGGAGGATTGCTCGGCCGCGACCAGCTTGAACCACGGAAAGTCCGCAACGCGTCAAGCCCGGGTCAATCCCCATCACGCGCATTCCTTCTAGGTTCATCTCTCCCCCATTGTCATGTCAGCGCCTTATCGCACCGCCTACTGCCCCCATTATGGACTACACACAGGTGTTCTACAAACGTAGCAGTCCACCCCACCATAGCGAAGCGCCGGCAGCGCCTCCGGCGAGCAATTCTCGCGGAGCGCTCCCGGCGCTACATAGCCGCCGCTATTGCGGCGAAGAGGTGATTAACCCTCGTTCAACTCGGCTAGTACCTCATCGGACAGGTCCATGTTGGTGTAGACGTTTTGCACGTCATCGGAGTCTTCCAAAGCATCAATGAGGCGGAAAATCTTCTTGGCATCGTTGGCATCAAGCGGCACCTCAACAGAAGCGCGGAAGTCATTATCAGAGTCATCGACCTCAATATCGGCTTCCTTGAGCGCGTCCTTAACGGCCTGCACATCCGTCGGAGCGCAGACGATTTCGAACTTCTCGCCCTGGTCCTTTACCTCTTCCGCGCCAGCTTCTAGCACGGCCATCAAAACATCGTCTTCCGTCAGCTCGCCCTTTTCTATTAGGACGTAGCCGGTACGGGTGAACATATAGGCCACGGAGCCGGATTCGCCCAAGTTGCCGCCGTTTTTAGACATAGCGGTACGCACGTCGGTCGCCGCACGGTTGCGGTTATCCGTAAGGCACTCAATGAGCATGGCCACGCCGTTGGGGCCATAGCCTTCGTACATGATGGTTTCCCAGTCGGCGCCGCCGGCTTCCTCACCGGATCCACGCTTGCGAGCACGCTCAATATTGTCATTGGGGACGGAGGCCTTCTTGGCCTTCTTGATCATGTCATCAAGGGTTGGGTTAGCCGCTGGGTCACCACCGCCGGTGCGGGCCGCCACTTCGATATTCTTGATCAGCTTGGCAAATTCCTTGCCACGCTTTGCATCGTTGGCAGCCTTTTTATGCTTGGTAGTTGCCCATTTCGAGTGGCCTGACATGTAGTCCCTTTCTAATCGGGTGCTGAAACTGGTGGCAATTATACGTGTGCTGCATGAATGCGTGAAAGCGACCCCCTTATAAGCGGGGCATATTTACACGTTGTGCCAATTGCCATGGGCGGAGCCGCTGCCCAGCTTTTCATCCAAGAAGCGCGTGAGGCCCTCTTGATTGACCAAAGCCACCAATTCGCCCTCCTCCGTAAAGAGCTTGCCGCGCGCAATTGCCGTTCCTTGAAATGCTGAGGGTGATACTTGCTCATATAAGAGCCATTCATCCACGCGAATAGGACGCAGGAACCAAATGGCATGGTCGAGGCTGGCCAACTGCACTTTCTCTACTTGATGCGGAAGGAGCGCGGAGCGGATGAGAGTCATATCCGACATGTAGGTCAGCGCGGCGCGGTGGAAAGCCGGATCCTGCGGAAGCTCAACGGTATTGCGAAACCAGATATGACGAAATCCTGCACCGGTGCGTTCCGCTGCCACAGGGTCTCGGCCTTCCTCTGGTACCAAGCGGATATCCCATTCCTCCCACTCTTTGAGGATGATGCGGGTGGAGTAAGGCGCACCGCCACCGGAACGAGCTGTTTCTTCGGGCCCAGGTACCTCCGGCATGGGATCTTGGTGCTGCGGTCCGCAGTCCCCATCGCGATGGAAGCTCGCCATGGCAGAGAAAAGTAGCGTGCCCCCTTGGTAGGCGCGTACCTGCCGGTTGGCAAAGGATCTGCCGTCCCGAATGCGCTCGACCCGCAACTCAATCGGCCGGCTCGCGTCACCAGGCCCCACAAAATAGCCGTGCAGGGAGTGAACCTCTTTCCCGGAAACGGTGCGTTGGGCCGCGGCCACTGCTTGGCCAGCAATATGTCCGCCGAAGGTACGCTCAATCCGCGACTCCACCGCCGGGCCACTAAAGACATCGTCCGCTCCCGTTTTCTCTATGTCCAAAATCTCGCGGATGGCCGCCATCTCCACACTCCCAATGTCCTAAATCACTACCGCTAGCAATTGTCGTCCACACTACTAAAAGGCCGAGCCGCCGATTCCTTTTCTCATTATCTCTCCCCCATTTTTTGGCATAAGTGGAAGAATTTTCTAGAAGAAACTATGTCCGCCACCGAAGTGAGCGCTCTTTGAATAAAGTCTTTTGGGTGAAACGCCTCGCTTCTGTTCCTGCAGTTTGGATTGGGTGGGTTATCGCCCGCCTGTGCCTTGTATATCTACTCAAGATTGACCACAGTCCCAGGGGCGATGTCGCATATTATTTTGCGGGTATCTACGGCGACGACCCAACTCAAATGACCGAGTACCCTCATGCAGGCACGTGGCCTACGGTGCTTTTGGGGTGGCTCACCGGTGAAAATATCACCGCTTTCTATATCGGCTTTACCATCATGACGCTGCTTGTCGACGCCGCGTTTTTAGCCCTGCTGCTGCGCCACCATCCCACCCAACCGCGCGCTTTTTGGGCCGCGTGGTTCTGGGTTTTCTTCGGCACCGCGGCAGGCCATGCCTTTGTGTGGCGCCTCGATATTTTCCCCTCCCTAGCCGTCGCCGGAGCAGCCGCCCTTCTGGCTACCCATCCCCTTATTGCCTCGGCGTTACTGGGCTTTGCCACCACCATGAAGCTTTGGCCCGGAGTGCTCGCCGCAGGCTTAGTGGGCCGCTTCAATAGGTCTGCGACCTGGCAACGCCTGCTCGTCTTCTTCTGCACCATCATTGCAGTCTGCGCCATAACGGTTGCCACCTGTGGCACCGAACGCTTACTTTCACCTTTAAACTACCAGGGCGTGCGCGGACTCCAGTTGGAGTCCATCCCGGCGACCTTCCTGTTGCTGCAAGCGCATCGCCACCCCGGCCGCTGGGATTTGGGCTACGCCGCTTCCAAGAGCTTTGAGATCTCCGGGCCCGGCGTGGATACCGCCATCAGGTGGAGCACCATAGCCATCATTATCATGCTGGTGTTTGCGGTGGGATGGGCGCTCTACCGGCTGTGTGCCGGCGGATGGACCACGCGCACCACCATGGCGTTCTTTAGCGTTATGGTCTTGCTCCTTATCGCGACCAATAAGGTTTTCTCCCCGCAATACATCGTCTGGCTCGGCCCGCTGCTTGCAGTGGTGATCCGCCAGCGACTTCCACAAGGGTTTACTACCTTGCGGGTAGTCCAGCGCCTGCTAGCGGTCTGCGCCATTATCGCCGCTGCGCTGGGTACTTTGGTCTATCCGTTTAACTACGACTACATCTGGCATTACGTGGGCGAGAATATGTTCCCCGTGTATCTCTTGGTGGCCCGCAATATTCTCATCGTGGTTATGGCCATCATTGGGCTTATATGGTTTGCGCTCGAGGTGGCGCTGGCTGGAAAACTGGAACGCGCAGGAATTCACCAGCCACACGCGCCAAGCGCCCTGGCACAGCCGGTTTTACGCCGCCGAGGCGGCCGGCACTCGCTTCGGTCATAAAACCGCTCAGCAGGCTACTCAGCCAGCATGTAGTCAAAGTATTCCGGCAGCTTTGCGGTGCCGCCCAGATGGAAAAGCCGCACCGCAGGGCGCAGACGCAAAGCACGAGTATCGCTGACCGCTTCGTTATAAAAGCGGTGGGCGAGCTGGATACGCCCTTCGGCGTCGGCAAGCGCAGCGGGGCGGCGCTCTGCGGGAAACTCCCGCACAATGGCGGCAGAAAGCTCCCGCTCGGCCAGCGTGCGCGGTTCGAAGTGGCCTTGGTAAAGCTCGGTGGATTCGGCTCTTTGGGCCAGGGCCGCCAGGCCCGGTGCCACTGCCGCTGTGACCGCTGCCCTGCGGTCTAGGGCCGCCTGTAGCTGTGCCAGCGAGGCATCGGTGCGAATGTGCAGTGAGTTGAGCCGCTGAGCGGTAAAAAGCGCCCAGGACCCCACGATGATGAGCAGAAAGAGGACTAGCGCAATTTCAATGGCCATTAGCGCTTCACCCTCACCTTGGTTCCGTCCTGGACGGTTTCATAGACCTGCATAACAGCTGCTGCCACATGGTCCCAGTCATACGTGCTGGCACGCTCGACACCATTGCGTGTCAGCCGAACCCGGTACTCGGCATCATCAAGCACCTCACTTAAGACGCGCGCCAGATCTTCACTATCCTCATTGCGGAAGAGTGCGCCGGCAGGCTCATCAGAATCGGCGTTGCACACCGCGCGGAAGGCTTCAAGGTCAGAAGCAACTACTGCCGCGCCGGCCGCCATGGCCTCTACTAACACAATGCCGAAACTTTCGCCCCCAGTATTTGGGGCCACGTATACATCGGCGCGGCCGAGGATCTCGGCCTTTTCGGCATCGCTGACTCGGCCGACAAAATCTACGCCTTCTACCTCGCGAGCACGGCCGCCACCCATGATGGTAACGCGGAGGGGGTGGTCTATCTGGCGGAGCGCACGAAGCAGGATATCCAGCCCCTTGCGCGGCTCGTCGAGCCTGCCTAAGAAGACTACTTCTAAAGGATCTCCGGGGGCCTTGGCTGGGCTGCGGCGCCGTGCCTGCGCGTATACCGATGTATCCACGCCGTTGGGAATGAGGACTGGGTCTCCGCCCAATTGCTCCACCTGCCAGCGGCGCGCCATATCTGAAACCGCGATACCGCCGCGGATCTTTTCCAAAAAAGGCGCGAGGAAAGGCTTGGCAAGGGTCAAGACCAGCGAGCTCGACGCGGAGGCGTGATACGTGGCCACCAACGGTCCCTGCGCTACGGCCAGCGCGGTCATGGAAAAGCTCGGGGAATTGGGCTCATGGATGTGCAAAACATCAAAGTCGCCATCTTTGATAAAGCGTTTGACCTTGCGCGTTACCTGAGGTCCGACGGACAGGCGGGCCACCGAACCGTTATAAGCAATGGGAAAAGCCGGGCCTCCCTTGACCACAAAATCAGGCAGCGGCGTGGAGTCAGAAGCGGGGCCGATGACTTGAACATAGTGCCCTTGCTCTATATATACAGTGGCTAGATCAAGGATATGGGCTTGAACTCCGCCCGGTTCATCAAAGGAGTAGGGGCACACGATGCCGATCCGCATTATTTCTCGCCTTCCTGCCGTGCACCAGCGTGGCGGCTATCACGGGCCTTGTGCGCGGCGCGCGCTTGCCGACGCCTCTCAATATCGACATTCCACTGCGGCTGCAGCATATGCCAATCCTCCGGATGCCGGCGAATATTGGCAGCGAAGCCATCGGCCATGCGTTGCGTAGTCTCTTGTACGTTTGTTACCTCAAGTTCCGGAGACACCGATAGGCCCCAGCCCTCTCCCTTAAACCATGAGTGCACCACATGGAGGGCGGCACCAGTCTCCAGCGCAAGGCGGGCGGGTCCGGCGGCCATATTGGCCTCCTCCCCCATGAAATCTACGCTCACACCACTTCGAGTCAGGTCACGCTCGGCCAGCAGGCACACCACGCCGCCAGCTTCTAATACTTCTTTGAGGCGAGCAAAAGGCGAGGCTTCGCCCCCGGTGAGGGGAAGGACCTCAAAACCGAGGGTTTCGCGGTAGTCCACAAAGGCGTCGAAAAGCACTGCGGGCTTCAAGCGCTCTGCGACAGTGGTGAACTGGCCATAGTGGCCCACGAGGAAGACACCCGCCATGTCCCAATTACCCGAATGTGGGAGGGCCAAAATAGTGCCGCGTCCGGATTGAGCGGAAGCATCAAAATGCTCGAGACCTTCCAAGCCGCTGAGTAAGCGCTCGTGCAGGCTGGCATCGCCGTGGATAGCCGGCAGGCGGAAGGCCTCCATCCAATAGCGCATATAGGAGCGAACGGAATCGCGTACCAGCGCGCGGGTAACGTTTTCTGGCCCCACCACGCGGGCAAGGTTGCGGCGCAAGCCTTCCATTCCGCGGCCATTGCTGCTGGCAAAATCTGCGCCCCACCGAAACAGCGTGCGCGCAATGGGCTCAGGCAGCCGACGCACCACCTTCCACCCCGCGAGGTAGCCCGCCGCGGAGAGGTCTTCTTTATCCCACATGGTGTTAAAACCTCCTGGTTTTTCGGTGGTGCTCAGCGAGCTAGTGCTGCTCCTGGCGGGCAGCGATGACCATGCGCTGGCACACGGTGAAGATGGAGCCAACGGCAAGGATCCACAGCGCTACCTCGATAGCATGCGGAACGCCAAGGCCCTCAAGGCCAATGCCGCCCAAGCCCAAGATAAGCCGCTCAGGGCGCTCGATGAGGCCGCCGACCATCTTGAACCCAGACGCCTCTCCCCTAGCCTTGATATAGGAAATGACCTGGGAACATACCAAGGTGACAAAGCAAGCGATGACCGTAATGCGGGAAGAATCCGCGGAATAAATCAGCCACCACGCAATAGCGCTAAACAAGGCACCATCGGTGATTCGATCGCAGGAAGCATCCAAGGTCGCGCCAAAGGCGGTGGCTTTGCCAGTCAGACGCGCCATGGTGCCGTCGAGCATGTCAAAGGCGGCAAAGAGGCCGGATAATACGGCAGCGGAAAACAGGTGACCGGTAGGAATGAGGATCACCGAAATAGCAATGGTGACAATGGTTCCCACAATAGTGACCACATTCGGGGTCAGGCCCAGCTTTAAAAAGGCCTTCGCTATAGGTTCCACCACCACGGCGGCGGGCTTTCGCCCATGCACGCTAAGCACGCGAATCCTCCTCTTCCATCTCGCGCCAACCTTCTGCCAGCACGCGGCGTGTATCCTGCAGAAGCTGCGGTAATACCTTAGTCCCATCAAGGACAGTCATAAAGTTACTATCCCCAGGCCACCTTGGCACCACATGCAGGTGCAGGTGATCTCCCACGGAGCCTCCTGAAGCGCGACCCAAGTTCAAACCTACGTTAATGGCCTCTGGGTGAGAGACGCGTTTGAGTACCCGGATAGCCTTTTGCGCAAACTCCATCAGCTCTTGAGATTCCTCTTGCGTTAGGTTCTCAAGCTGAGATTCTTTACGGTACGGCACCACCATGAGGTGTCCAGCGTTGTACGGAAAGAGGTTTAGCAATGCATAAACGCTCTTGCCGCGGGCGATGATGAGCCCGTCTTCGTCGCTACCCTGCGGGGCGGCAACGAAGGGGTCCTCAGAGCGCTTGGCTATATAAGCCATGCGATAAGGTGCCCACAGCCGTTCTAGACGGTCCGGGTCGCCCGCGCCTGAGTCAACGAAGGTCCCCTCCACCGCTCCATTGTCGAAAGCGGCGGAGCTTTCGGTCTCGCGCGTCTTTTTAGCGTCGGGCACTGATGAGCTCTTCAGTCGGCTGCTCGTTATTGCGTTCTGCGACCCACGCAGTGATGAGTTCCACAGCCTCATTCACTGGCACACCGTTGACCTGGGTGCCATCTAGGAAGCGGAAGGACACGGCGCCGGCTTCCACATCGCGGGCACCGGCGACCAGCATGAATGGGACCTTTCCGGTGGTGTGATTGCGAATCTTTTTCTGCATGCGGTCATCGGAGGTATCCACATCGGCGCGGATTCCCTTCTGGCGCAGCTGTGCGGCAACTTCTTCAAGGTGCGGGGAGAATTCATCTGCCACCGGGATACCCACCACCTGGTGCGGCGCCAGCCAAGCTGGGAATGCGCCAGCGTAGTGCTCCAGCAGCACACCAAAGAAACGTTCAATGGAGCCAAAGAGCGCACGGTGAATCATGATCGGGCGCTTCTTTGTTCCGTCCGAAGCGGTGTACTCCAGCTCGAAACGCTCGGGCAAGTTGAAGTCCAATTGCACGGTAGACATCTGCCAGGTACGGCCAATGGCATCGCGGGCCTGGACAGAAATCTTTGGACCGTAGAACGCGGCGCCGGCTGGGTCCGGTACCAGCTCCAAGCCAGACTTTTCCGCGACCGACTGCAAGATGGAAGTCGAGCGCTCCCAAATCTCGTCGGAACCGACGAACTTATTCGGATCCTTGGTGGAAAGCTCCAGGTAGAAATCAGACAGGCCATAGTCCTTCAGCAAGGAGATGATGAAGTCTAGGACCTTGGTGAGTTCTTCTTCCAGCTGTTCTTCGGTGCAGTAAATGTGCGCGTCGTCCTGGGTAAAGCCGCGGGCACGGGTCAGACCGTGGACCACGCCGGACTTTTCGTAGCGGTAGACGGTGCCGAACTCAAATAGGCGCAGCGGTAACTCGCGGTAGGAACGGCCACGGGATGCAAAAATCAGGTTGTGCATCGGGCAGTTCATGGGCTTGGCGTAGTAGTCCTGCGGCTCCTTGACGGTATTGCCTTCTTCGTCATACTCGCCATCGAGCTGCATTGGCGGGAACATGCCATCGGCGTAGAAGTCCAGGTGGCCCGACTTCTTGAAGAGATCACCCTTGGTGATATGCGGAGTGTTGACAAAGGAATAGCCGGCCTGGACGTGGCGGTTGCGAGAGTGGTTTTCCATCTCCATGCGCACGGTGGCACCATTCGGGTGGAATACCGGGAAACCGGAGCCAATCTCATCTGGGAAGGAGAAGAGGTCTAGCTCTTGGCCCAAGCGGCGATGGTCGCGCTTTTCAGCCTCTTCCACCATGGTCTGGTAGGCCTCCAGGGCCTCCTTGGACTCAAAAGCGGTGCCGTAAATGCGCTGCAGGCCAGCCTTAGACTGATCTCCGCGCCAGTATGCAGCAGAAGAGCGGGTTAGCGTGAAGGCCGGGATGTACTTGGTGGTTGGAACGTGCGGTCCGCGGCAGAGGTCGAACCACTCTACTTCCCCGGTGCGCGGGTTGATGTTGTCATAGTGGGTCAGATCGCCAGAACCAACCTCGGCGGCCTCATCGGAGTCAGGGTCAACGTTGCCCTTGTCCTGGACCAGCTCGAGCTTGAAGGGTTCTCCGGCAAGCGCCTGCTCCGCTTCTGCAGCGGATTCGTAAACGTGGCGCTCAAAACGCTGGCCTCCCTTAATGATCTTCTTCATGCGCTTTTCAATCGCCTTGAGATCTTCCGGGGTGAAAGGCTCCGCGGTTTGAAAATCGAAGTAGAAGCCATTTTCAATGGCCGGGCCGATGCCCAGCTTGGTGCCGGGGAATTCGGCCTGCACGGCCTGCGCCATAACGTGGCCGCAGGAGTGGCGGATTACCGCGCGACCGTCTTCCTCGCAGGCGGCTACCGGGGTGAAGGTGGATTCCGTGTCGGGGGTGTGCGACAAATCAAAGAGAGTGCCGTCTTCACCGCGAACGACTACGACAGCCTCAGGGCCCTTATTGGGAAGATTGAGCTCTCGCATTGCTGCGCCCACGGCCTGGCCGGCGGGCACGGTGAAGGAATCGTAATTGACCGGTACTGCGGGAATGAGTTCCGCCATAATCGCGCTCCTTTATGCGCTCGTGCGTCGGCGGCATACCTGGCCGCGTCCGCTATTTAAATTTACGGATAGCTATTCTACAACCCTGCATACTCGCAAAGCGATTTCGCCCACCAAGATTCACGCCCATCCGCGTCGAGGGTGCCCGGCGGGCAGAAATACATAGCGGAGCCGATATGGGTCAGCCACTCATTCATCAGGTCAGATTTATCCAAACGGGCCTGGATAGGCTCGAATTGCTTGGTGGGATCCTGCTGATAGCAGATGAAAACCTGGCCGATATTGGAAAGCTGCCCATCCTTGCCATCGGGGGCCAGCTCATAGTTATACGGCCGGCGTAGGATGCGTTGCTCCGGATGATCAGCAGGTGGCGCGGCCACGGCCATGTGCGAGTTTTTATCAATCACCGGCAAGCCGTAGTCATCTACCGCATCGAAATCTGCAGCATCAAATTCTTCTTCACCGGTAAGCGGGGCGCCGGTGTCAAGCTTACGGCCCACCGCATTTTCACGGGAGGAGCGATCCAGCTTCTCCCACGTATCCACGTTCATGCGAATGCGACGCACCACCATGGCCGTTCCCCCTTGCGCCCACTTCGGCCCTTCATCGATCCACACTTGGGCTGCAAAATCTTCCTCGCTGCGCGGGTTAACGGTGCCGTCCTTTTGCCCGAACATATTGCGCGCAGTAGCGCCCTTTTCGTGGCTGCCATAGGCATTAATAAATCCCTGCTGCAGCCACTTCACACTGGCATAGTGCTCACCGGCTCGCACCATGTGGCGCAGTGCATAAGTATTCATCAACGGGTCATCGCAACAAATCTGAAGGACAATATCGCTTTGTCCCCATTGTCGTTGCAGCTCATCACGCTTAAAGGAACGCACATCTCCCAACCAGTGTGGTTTCTCCACGCCGAGCAGGGAGAATACCTTCTGGCCTAGACCGCAGGTGATGGTCAAGTTGGCGGGCTGTTGCACCATTTCCGGTTCCAGGGTGCCCAGCGGCGGCTCCCCCGTACACAGCGCGCGGGCGTCCTCGGTCCACAATTTCATCAGGCTGGCAAACCCCCGCTTGTCGACGCCCCTTTTAAAGTCAAACCCCACCAGATTCAGGTGAGCCTGCTCTGCGGTAGCAATGCCCGCCTGATGCTCGCCGTCAAAAGCCACGAGGGCGTCGGCAAGCGCAGGCTGTTCCTGTGCCCCAGCATCCGGGGAAGAGCCCTGGTTATTGCAGCCTGCCAACGCGAAGGCGCTGGTCGATACCGCAGCGCCAGTGAGAAATCCCCTTCTGCTGAACCCAGACATGGTTAGTGGTCGTGGCCTTCCTTATTGTGGGACATATCTCCGTGCTCCATGTGGGACATATCGTGGCCTTCCATATCGCCGTAGTCCTCATCCCCGGAAGGCATGCTACGCGTTTGGATCTCGCCCAGATCGAGCTCTTCGCCGCCTTCTAGCTTCACCTTAAGGTCAAGGGATTCACCGGGAGCGATGTGGTTTCCCATTTCCATGAGCATGAAGTGGTCACCGCCTGGTGCAAGTTCGTGGGACTCGCCGGCCTTGACCACCAACGGGCTCGACATTTCCTGCATCTTGCCATCGACGGTCTCATGGATCTGGTTCACCTTGGCATTAAGACTGGTGGAAAAACCGGTGATAGCGATGTCCTTATCGGTGTGGTTCACCAAGGTGCCAAAAATAGCAGTCATGTCTTTATCTTCGTTGGCACGCACGACCGCGTCTTCGAAGGTCAGGTCCTCGGCTGCGGCGGGGGAGGACTTCTCCGCAGCGCTGGAGGTGGCATCAACCTTCGACTCGGTGGAGTCATTTTGGTTCTGCGGGGAGCAACCCGCCAGGGCAAGGCCGGCCACAGTTAACCCCACAAGGGCAATGCTAGAAATCTTGGACATTATTTTTCACCTTCCGAATCAATGCGACGAGACTTGCCAATAAATAGGGCAACTACTGCGGCAATTGCCAAAACGCCGCCCACGCCCAAAATGATTTTCAGCGACATCGGCAGCCCCTCGGTTGCTTCCTGGTCTGTCGCGTCAGACTCGCCAGCCTCGGGGTTTTCGGCCCCGTCACCTTTAACGGAAAATTCCACACCACCGCGAGTAGCGTGTCCATCCGAAGACGTGATTTGGAAACCCACCTGGTAGTTGCCCGGCCCAGGGTTAACCCCCTCAGGAGTCTCAATTGTGAGGTCTCGTTCATGGAGCTGCGGTTCCTGGCTAAAGAGCTTCTCACCGGTATCGGCGTTGGTTACGGCAAAGGTGTTGAAGTCCTCTTTGGGGATGCCAGAAAACTCAAGGGTGATTTCCTTAGGGAACTCATCGAGTAGATCGCCGTCTTTGACCGAACCGCCAATAACGGAGTCGTGCGCGAATGCGGCAGGCATCGACCCGCCCAAGACCAGTGCGGCTGTGCCCACTGCTGCGGCTGTGCGGCGCAGCCAAGGTACGCGGTAGCCCATAGATAGCTCCTTTGTGATGTTGGAAAAGCACAAGTTGAATTGTCAGACATACTAGCCCCGCGACTTGCCATAGCGGCAATCACAAAAGCAGCGCGTCGAGTCATATGTCGGCTTGAACTGGGCTCGAGTTCCGCTTCCTTAATAAAAAGAGGTATTTATCACTATTTAAGCCAAGTTGACTCAATTCCAGCGGACCTAGCCTTAGGACCTCTCCCCCTGCCGGGCATTAAAAAACGGACCAGAAACCATCAGAGCAAAAATAACCAGGGCGACGCCAACACCGATGAGCGTCAAAGGCCACGCCCCGCTGCCACTGCCTCCAGCCGCATCTGCCGCAGTAAGGCCCATAAAGAAAAGCACAGTCCCCGAAACAAAAGACGCGAAGCCGCAGGCTCCAACCAATAGCGGTACCACTAGTGCGCGTGACATCTTTCCTCCTCCGCTTTGGGTTATGACTCTTCAAAGGCAAGCGTATCGCACAGCACACGGAAGGAGACAAGAAAAAGCCGCCCCGTCTCTGGGGCGGCTACATGGAGCGGATGACGAGACTCGAACTCGCGACCCTCACCTTGGCAAGGTGATGCGCTACCAACTGCGCTACATCCGCACAACAAACCGGAGTTTGCTACAGAGCCTAAAAAGAGACTCTCGTGCGCGATACTGGGATTGAACCAGTGACCTCTTCCGTGTCAGGGAAGCGCTCTCCCACTGAGCTAATCGCGCTTAATGCCCGAAGGCATTAAGAAGTTGAGGTGGAAACGGGAATCGAACCCGTGTGCACGGTTTTGCAGACCGTTGCCTCACCACTCGGCCATTCCACCGTGGCGATACCGCCTCACACAATACAGTGCTGGAGCGGATGACGAGACTCGAACTCGCGACCCTCACCTTGGCAAGGTGATGCGCTACCAACTGCGCTACATCCGCA